>NZ_JBVCPV010000020.1:0-23457 GCF_057456495.1 Lishizhenia sp.
AACTTCATAGTTTGAGCAAAAGCTCCCCATCCCAAGAGTATACAAGAAAGGCTCAATAATAATTTGATCATAATGTGTGTTAAAATACTTAGGTATTATACACAACGAAAATACTTCATTATGGTACACACGAATTCATATAAATTACAAAAGTTCCTAAACAATGTTAAGCGGACATATCTTCTTTTCGTCTTCTTCTAAACATTCTAAAATCATCATTTTCAAGAAGAAAAAAAGGAGCTCGATTTGATTGGTTCGGAAAAAAAGATGCTATTTCCTCCCTCTTACAAACTCCCACAAACAAACTCCTGCACAAACACTTACATTTAAACTGTGTTTGGTTCCAAATTGAGGAATTTCAATGACATAGTCTGCCACATCAATGATGGATTGTTGCACACCGTCTACTTCATTCCCGAATACCAATGCATAATGCTCTTGGTTGTCGATATCCATTTGATTTAAAAAATGAGTTTCTTCGGTTTGTTCGATGGCACAAACCTTAACTCCTTTCGCTTGTAGATCAGCGATGGCTTCATTTACATCTTCTACATAGGTCCACTTTACAGACTCAGTCGCACCGATGGCTGTTTTATTAATTTCTCTATGAGGTGGGGTTCCAGTGATTCCACACAAAATAATTTCTTCAACATTAAAAGCATCAGAAGTTCGAAAGAAGGTACCTACATTATTGAGACTACGAATGTTATCTAACACCACGGTAATTGGGAATTTCTCCTGTGCTTTAAACTCTTCTTCGGTCACCCTTCCGAGCTCCCATAATTTCAATTTTCTGTTCATAAAATTTAATAACTGTTGAATGCAAAAGTTGAATCTACCCCGCGAAGCTACTACCTTTATCTTTGGAAAAGAAATCTAAAGAAACAATTTTGGCTACAAAAAAGAAAGAAAAGAAATCGAGCGAAACTCCTTTAATGAAGCAATACAACCAAATTAAAGCGAAACATCCACAAGCGATGTTACTCTTTAGGGTGGGTGATTTTTACGAAACCTTTGGTGAGGATGCCGTAAAAGCTTCAAAAATTTTAGGGATAGTATTGACCAAACGTAAAAATGGATCTGCTTCCCACATTGAGTTGGCTGGGTTTCCGCATCATTCTTTGAACAGTTACTTACCTAAATTAGTGAGAGCAGGTGAACGTGTTGCTATTTGCGATCAATTGGAAGATCCTAAAATGACCAAAAAGATTGTGAAACGAGGTGTTACAGAATTAGTAACCCCTGGTGTTGCCATCAATGATCAGGTCTTGGAACAAAAGAAAAACAATTTCTTATGTGCGCTTCACTTTGATAAAAAACAGGTAGGTGTAGCCTTTTTAGATATTTCTACGGGTGAATTTTTTGTGGCCCAAGGAAATTTAGAATATGTACACAAATTGGTGCAAGGTTTTGCCCCAAGCGAGATTATTTTCCAAAAGAATAAAAACAAAGAGTTTACAGAAGCATTTAGTTCTAATTACTACACCTATAAGTTAGAAGACTGGGTATTTACAGAAGATTTCGCCCACGATACGCTTACCAAGCAGTTTAACACACAAGGATTGAAAGGTTTTGGTATTGACAATTTAACTCAGGGTATCATCGCTGGAGGTGCAGCCTTACAATACTTATCCGTTACCGAAAACACCAAACTAGAACACATCTCAAATATTTCTCGAATAGAAGAAGAGAAATACGTTTGGCTGGATAGGTTTACGGTAAGAAACCTAGAATTGATTCACTCGCAAAACGAGAACGCCACAACACTCATTGATATCATCGACGACACCTTAACACCTATGGGGTCTCGTTTATTAAAAAGATGGTTGGTGCTTCCTTTGAAAGAAGAAAAAGAGATCAACGAAAGGTTGAACGCAGTGGAAAGCTTATTGCTCCCTGAAAACAATCAATTGCGCTTTGAATTAGGAGAAATATTAAATGACATCGGGGATTTAGAGCGTTTGGTTTCTAAAGCAGCGGTTGGAAAAATCAATCCTAAGGAAGTCGTTCAGTTAAAGAAGACCTTAGAACAAATTGAACCTATTCAAAAAATACTGAGAGAGACGAATTCTTCTGACATCATAAAGATTGCAGATCGCTTAGAGGCTTGTAGTGAATTAATCGTAAAGGTTAATCATCAGCTGCATCCAGAACCGGCTATTCAAATAGGGAAAGGAAGCGTGATTGCAGATGGCTTTAACGACGAATTGGATGAACTTAGAAAAATAGCTTTTTCGGGTAAAGACTATTTACAGCAATTACAAGAACGTGAAAGCGAAAAAACAGGAATTCCAAGTTTAAAAGTAGCCTTCAACAATGTATTCGGTTACTACTTAGAGGTAAGAAACACCCACAAAGATAAAGTTCCTGAAGAGTGGATCAGAAAGCAAACCCTCGTAAATGCTGAACGATACATCACCCAAGAACTAAAGGAATACGAATCAAAAATTTTGGGAGCAGAAGATAAAATTCAAGTTTTAGAATCAAGACTATATAATGATCTGGTTTTATCTTTGGCTAAATTTATTCGTCCAGTACAACGTAATGCTCATTATATCGGACAAATAGATTGTTTACTTTCCTTTGCCAACATCTCTGAAAAGAACAATTATAATAAGCCTGAATTAAACGACGGTTTTGCCTTAGATATTAAAGATGGAAGGCACCCGGTAATTGAAAAACAATTAAAATCGGGTGAGGAATATGTAGCCAATGATGTTTATTTAGACAATGACACCCAACAAATTATAATGATTACTGGGCCGAACATGTCTGGTAAAAGTGCTATCCTCCGTCAAACTGCTTTGATTTCTTTGATGGCGCAAATAGGATGTTTTGTTCCTGCCCAATCGGCAAAACTCGGTATCGTAGATAAAATTTTCACACGTGTAGGAGCCTCTGATAACATTTCATCAGGAGAATCAACTTTCATGGTAGAGATGAATGAGACCTCTTCTATTTTGAATAACCTCTCTCCGAGAAGTTTGGTATTACTAGACGAAATTGGCCGTGGTACAAGTACCTACGATGGTATTTCAATTGCTTGGGCGATAGCTGAATATTTACATGAGAATCCGAAAGCGAAATGTAAAACACTTTTTGCTACGCACTACCATGAGTTAAATGAAATGTACAAGAAGTTCCCGCGCATTAAAAACTTCAATGTTTCTGTAAAAGAAATGGGAACTAAAATTCTTTTCATCAGAAAATTAGTAGAAGGAGGAAGCGAACACTCTTTTGGTATACACGTAGCCAAATTGGCGGGTATGCCTAATCAAGTTGTACAACGCGCTACCAAAATGTTATCTCACCTGGAGCAATCTCATGGAAGTAACGACAAAGAAAAAGTACAGGATGCCGTGAACCAACCTGACATGCAATTGAGCTTTTTTCAATTGGATGATCCCGTGTTAGAAAACATAAAGGAGGAATTAGTTTCTATTGACATAGATACCTTAACCCCCGTAGAGGCATTAATGAAACTCAATGAAATAAAGAAAATGGTGGGAGGTAATTAATCTCCTTTTTTTAAGATAATGAAATGTCTACTCTTTGGGGTAGACGTTTTTTTGTGTTCATTAACGATATACTTTTGATAAATCGTCCGATTGAAGGCGCTTGCTCCTACCGATTAACAGTAACTTTGTGCTATGCAAAAAATCCTTTACATACTAATAACCTTATGGCTTGGCATCAGCTCCCTTTTTGGGCAATACGATCCAAACACGGATTATAATTTTCACCCTCCTTTAAAAACACCTTTAATTCTTGCTGCTAATTTTGGAGAATTAAGAACAAACCATTTTCATACGGGGTTAGACTTTAAAACCGATAGACAAATTGGATACCCTTTATACTCCATTGATGAAGGATATGTTGCGCGCGTTAAAGTTTCACCTTGGGGCTACGGTCATGTAGTGTACATCGCTCATCCAAATGGCTTAACCTCTGTTTACGCTCACTGTTCCGCCTTCTTAGGACAACTAGATAGCCTTGTTAAAGCTGAGCAGCACAAACAAGAGAATTTCGCTATAGAAATCTTTCCAGACTCCAATACCGTTCGCGTACAACGTGGAGAGAAAATTGCTTTGTCTGGTAATACGGGAGGGAGTACGGCCCCTCACCTTCATTTTGAAATTAGGGATACGAAAACAGAACATGCTCTAAACCCATTATTGTTCGGTTTTAACATTGCAGATTCTCGTGCACCTCGTATTCGCGGAGTGAAGGTATATGCTTTAACCAAAGAAGGATATCGTGTTCAGAATAAAGCGAAAGAATACAGAACTTCCAGTCAGAACTTAAACCCTACTATCGTAGGAAATCAGATCACAATACCTGCAGATTTCACCTCTAAAACAGGAGGTATAGGATTCTCTTTCGATGCCGTGGATCAATTGGACGGTGCAAACAATATCTGTGGGATATTCAAGTCTTATTTAATTGTTGATGGGGATACTGTATTCGCTCAAGACATGACAGCTATAGATTTTGCAGCCAATCGTCAAATAAACAGCCATAAGGATTACGAAGCTTTTCACAAACAACGTAGACATTACCAAAAGTCGTTTAAAACCATACATAACCCTTTAAACATCTACAATGAGGATCTGACCAACGGAATTCTTAGATTTCAACCAGGGAGTAATCACAACATTACCTATACCTGTGTAGACACCAAAGGAAACACTACGAGTTTAAACTTCACACTTAAAATAGAAAATGGAACTTCGTCTGATTGGAGTAAACTCTATTCACCTTCAGACAAATATCTTTTTCCAGATTCTTCATTTATGGATGTAGACGAGGAGCATTTTATTTTGTTTGGGATTGATTTATTGTATGAACCCACCCCTAAGATCATCACAGCAAGGTCCCCTTTCACTTTCGGAAATCCGGAAATTCCATTGGAGTCTTATTATAAGATCATGATGAAGGTTGACACGTTAATTCATCCTACAGAGCGATATGTAATTACACTCAAAGACGAACGCGGAAGAGTAAAATCACTTGGCGGAACCTATAAAGATGGATGGCTGACAGCGAGAACTCGAGAATTTGGTTATTTCGAAATACAAGCCGACATAACTGCCCCTACCCTAATCTCTCGTAATGTTCGCGATAACATTAATGTGAGAGGAAGTAGACTAGCCTGGAGAATAGGCGATGATTTATCGGGACTAAAAGAGTATGATGTCTACGTTGACGGTGTTTGGCAACATGTATTATACGAACCAAAAAACGAAAGTTTGTACTACACTCCATCCGCTTCATTGCACGGCGAACATACGCTTAAAATTGTGGTGGAAGATGCTGCTGGTAACATCAGTACCGAAAGCTATACTTTATCGTTTTAACAGCATAAAAAAAGCGGAGGAGTACACTTACTCTCCGCTTTCATAACATAACAAATAAAACACTCTTGCTTTTCTTAAGCTTGAGCTGGTGGTGTACCAAAATTAATTGGTGGAACACCTGGATTATTATCTTCTGCGATTGGTCCGAATTGCGCTTCGTAATTCTTCACATTTTCTGCCAATGCACGCATTAATCTTTTTGCATTTTGTGGAGTCATGATCACTCTTGATCTAACCTTCGCTTTAGGAACTCCAGGCATCATTTGAATAAAATCTGCTACGAATTCTGTATTCGAATGTGTAATCACACTTAAGTTAGAATAAACTCCCGAAGCCACATCTTCTGTAAGCTCTATGTTAATCTGATTGTCTTTGTTTTGATTTTCCATCTTTAGCGGTTTAGATAAAAAAACCCCGACAAATTAATGCCGGGGTTGTAATGAATGTATATTCCTAGTTATTTTCTGTTAACTCATCATACGTTTCCTGAGATCCAACGATCATGTTTTGGAATCGACGTGTACCCGTACCTGCTGGAATTAAGTGACCAACAATTACGTTTTCTTTCAATCCTAATAAGTGATCTTCTTTTCCTGAAATCGCAGCTTCGTTTAACACTTTCGTAGTTTCCTGGAAAGATGCAGCTGAGATGAACGACTGAGTTTGAAGCGAAGCTCTAGTAATACCTTGTAACATCGGTTTAGATGTTGCAGCAATAGCATCTCTAGATTCTACTAAATTCTTGTCTTGTCTTCTCAATTGAGAATTCTCATCTCTTAACTTACGTGCAGTAACGATTTGACCAGCTTTCAACTCTGAAGAGTCTCCCGGATCAACAACTACCTTCTTACCGAACATTCTATCGTTCTCTTCCATGAAGTCCGCTTTGTGAACTGCTTGGTTTTCTAAGAATTTAGTATCTCCTGCATCTGTAATCTCAACTTTCAACATCATCTGACGAACGATAACTTCAAAGTGCTTATCGTTAATCTTCACACCCTGTAAACGGTATACATCTTGGATTTCGTTTACTAAGTACTCTTGTACTTTAGTTGGTCCTTCGATGTTCAAGATATCTTTCGGAGTAATTGCTCCATCAGATAATGGTTTACCAGCACGAACGAAATCGTTCTCTTGTGTTAAGATGTGCTTAGATAATGGCACTAAGTATTTACGTTTCTCACCTGTCTTAGATTCGATGATTACCTCACGGTTACCACGTTTAATCTTACCGTAAGAAGCGATACCATCGATCTCAGATACTACTGCTGGGTTAGATGGGTTACGTGCTTCGAAAAGCTCAGTTACACGAGGAAGACCCCCTGTAATATCCCCTGTCTTACCACCAGTTCTTGGTATCTTAACTAAGAAGTCACCTGCCTCTACTTTGTCACCCTCATTTACTGAGATGTGCGCGTTAACTGGGATAGAGTATGATTTCAATACCTCTCCTTTGTTGTCAACGATTTCTATCGTAGGGTTCTTCTTCTTATCTTTTGTTTCAGTAATTACTTTTTCAGTAAATCCTGTTTGCTCATCGACCTCTTCACGGTAAGTAATACCTTCGATAATATTTTCGAATTGGATCTTACCTTTTACTTCTGAAAGGATAACGGCGTTATAAGGGTCCCACTTACAGATTACATCACCTTTCTTAAGATCAGCGTTGTTTTCTGCAATCATAATCGCACCGTAAGGGATGTTACCCGTCATTGCTAACGAACCATCTTTCTTGTCTACTAATTTCATCTCAGCAGAACGTCCGATTACTATCTCTTGCTTATTTCCGTCCTTATCTTTCTTCGTAATTGTTCTTAACTCGTCGATTTCTAATTTACCATCTGCTTTCGCTTTGATATCATTTTCATCGGCAATGTTAGAAGCGGTACCCCCAACGTGGAAGGTACGAAGTGTAAGCTGTGTACCAGGTTCACCAATAGACTGTGCAGCTACTACCCCTACAGAATCTCCGGCTTGTGCCATTCTGTGTGTAGATAAGTTTCTACCGTAACATTTCGCACAAACTCCTCTTCTTAACTCACATGTTAATACTGAACGAATTTCTACTTCTTCAATGTCTGCAGCATCAATTGCTTTCGCTACTTTTTCATCTATCAATCCACCAGCTTCAACAATTAAGTTGTCTTCATCATCGTAAATATCATTTACTGAACATCTACCAATGATTCTGTCTGCTAATGGTTCAAAAATTTCATCATTTTTCTTCAATGCAGTTGTTGCTAAACCTCTTAAAGTTCCACAATCTTCCGCATTAATTACCACGTCTTGCGCAACGTCTACCAATCTACGTGTAAGGTAACCTGCATCGGCTGTTTTTAAGGCTGTATCGGCCAAACCTTTACGGGCACCGTGAGTAGAGATAAAGTACTCAAGGATAGAAAGACCTTCTTTAAAGTTCGATAAAATCGGGTTTTCAATAATCTCTTGAGCTGAAGCTCCAGACTTCTGTGGTTTCGCCATCAATCCACGCATTCCAGATAACTGACGAATCTGCTCTTTAGATCCACGTGCTCCTGAGTCGAACATCATGTAAATTGAGTTAAATCCTTGGTTATCGTTTTTCAACTGCTCCATTAACGTGTGCGTTAATCTCGAGTTGGTACGTGTCCAGATGTCAATAATTTGGTTGTAACGCTCGTTGTTGGTAATAAGACCCATGTTATAGTTCTCTAATACCTCACGTACGTTCTCATCCGCTTTAGCAACTAATTCATCTTTTTCTTTTGGAATGATGATATCGTCAAGGTTAAATGATAATCCACCTCTAAATGCCATCTCGTATCCTAATGATTTGATATCATCCAAGAACTGTGCTGTTCTTGCAGTACCAGAAATCTTCAATACGTGTCCGATAATATCTCTTAACGCTTTCTTCGTTAATACATCATTGATGAATCCTACTTCTCTTGGAACTCTTTCGTTGAATAAAACTCTACCTGCAGTAGTTTCTACCAACATCAATTCTGGTTCTCCTTGCTCATTTAAATCGTAAGTTTTCACTTTGATATGTGCGTGAAGATCCAATGCTCCTTCGTTGTAAGCGATTGTAACCTCTTGTGGAGAGTAGAAAATTCCACCTTCTCCTTTTACAATTCTCTCTGGTGTTGACTTTCTACCTTTAGTAATGTAGTAAAGACCCAAGACCATATCCTGAGATGGTACGGCAATCGGTGCACCATTCGCAGGGTTCAAGATATTGTGTGATGCCAACATCAACAATTGTGCTTCCAAAATTGCAGCATTACCTAATGGTAAGTGAACCGCCATCTGGTCACCATCGAAATCGGCGTTAAATGCTGTACAAACCAATGGGTGAAGTCGAATTGCTTTTCCTTCGATCAATTTCGGTTGGAAAGCCTGGATACCCAATCTGTGCAACGTTGGTGCACGGTTTAATAATACTGGGTGACCTTTTAATACGTTTTCAAGAATATCCCATACAACTGGTTCTTTTCTATCAACAATTTTCTTAGCAGATTTAACCGTCTTTACGATACCTCTTTCAATCATCTTACGGATGATGAATGGCTTGTAAAGCTCTGCCGCCATGTTTTTAGGTAAACCACACTCGTGTAATTTCAAGTTTGGTCCTACAACAATTACAGAACGTGCAGAGTAATCAACACGCTTACCTAATAAGTTTTGACGGAAACGACCTTGCTTACCTTTTAACGAGTCAGATAAAGACTTCAATGGTCTGTTCGACTCAGTCTTCACTGCACTTGCCTTACGAGAGTTGTCGAACAATGAGTCAACAGACTCCTGCAACATACGCTTCTCATTACGCAAGATTACCTCTGGAGCTTTAATCTCGATCAAACGCTTCAAACGGTTGTTACGGATAATTACTCTACGGTAAAGGTCATTTAAATCTGAAGTAGCAAATCTACCTCCATCTAAAGGAACTAACGGACGTAATTCTGGCGGAATAACCGGAACCACTTTAATGATAGTCCACTCTGGACGGTTATCAATACGCGTTTGAGAATCACGCATTGCTTCAACTACTTGTAGTCTCTTCAATGCTTCATTCTTACGCTGTACTGAAGTTTCAGTATTTGCTTTGTGTCTTAATTCATAAGATAATGAATCCAAGTCCAAACGCTGTAATAAATCGTACAACGCCTCCGCACCCATTTTGGCTACGAATTTGTTTGGATCAGTATCTTCTAAGTATTGGTTTTCCTTTGGTTGAACATCTAAGATGTCTAAGTACTCCTCCTCAGTTAAGAAATCGTACTTATTTAAAGCTTCACCTTCAGCATTTACTGCATTTCCTGGTTGAATAACAACGTAACGCTCGTAGTAAATGATCTGATCTAATTTCTTAGTCGGTAAACCTAACAAGTAACCAATTTTGTTTGGCAATGATCTAAAGTACCAGATGTGTGCTACAGGAACAACCAATTGGATGTGTCCCATACGCTCTCTACGTACTTTCTTTTCAGTTACCTCAACACCACAACGGTCACAAACGATTCCTTTATAACGGATACGCTTGTATTTACCACAGTGACATTCGTAATCTTTTACAGGACCGAAGATACGTTCACAAAATAGACCGTCTCTTTCTGGCTTGTAAGTTCTATAGTTAATCGTTTCAGGCTTAAGCACTTCACCACTCGATTGCTCCAAAATCTGCTCTGGCGATGCCAAAGAGATGGTAATCTTGTTAAAGCTACTCTGCTTTTTTGCTGTTTCTTTTCTATAAGCCATTTTAAACTCCTTCTTTTATCAAATTAAACACCGACAATTAGTCCATTGAAACACTTAGTCCAAGTCCTCTCAATTCATGTAATAATACATTGAATGATTCTGGAATACCTGGAGTTGGAAGGTTATCTCCCTTAACAATCGCTTCGTAAGCTTTTGCTCTACCTGTTACATCATCAGACTTAACTGTCAAGATTTCCTGTAGGATGTTCGCCGCACCGAATGCCTCAAGTGCCCAAACCTCCATCTCACCAAAACGCTGACCACCGAATTGAGCTTTACCACCCAATGGTTGTTGTGTAATTAATGAGTAAGGTCCGATAGAACGTGCGTGCATCTTATCATCTACCATGTGAGAAAGTTTCAACATGTAAATAATACCTACCGTTGCCGTTTGGTGGAATCTTTCACCTGTTCCTCCATCGTATAGGTAAGTTTTACCTGAACGTGGAATACCAGCTTTATCACAGTATTCGTCTATCTCTGATGGGTGTGCCCCGTCGAAGATAGGCGTTGCGAATTTCACACCTAATTTCTCACCTGCCCAACCTAAAACAGTTTCGTAAATCTGTCCAAGGTTCATACGAGAAGGTACCCCTAATGGGTTTAACACGATATCTACAGGAGTTCCGTCTTCTAGGAATGGCATGTCTTCGGCTCTAACGATATTTGCAACAATACCTTTGTTACCGTGACGACCCGCCATCTTATCTCCTACTTTCAGTTTTCTCTTCTTAGCTACGTATACTTTTGCCAATTTCACAATTCCTGATGGAAGTTCATCTCCAACTGAAATGTGGAATTTCTTACGCTTGTAGTTACCCAATAAATCGTTCGCCTTAATGTTGAAGTTGTGGATAACGCGTTGAATCAATGAATTCACGTGAGTATCGGCAGTCCATTTCGCTGGATTAACGATAGTGTAATCAATGATTGACAAATTCTTTTGCGTGAATTTAGAACCTTTCTTGATGATTTCTTCACGGAAGTTATTTGTTACACCGTCAGACTTGTGTCCTTCTAATACAACCAATAATTTCTCAACTAATCTATCTTTTAAAGCTGCTAAATCCTTTTCGTATTCAGTATCTAATTGCTCCAAGATTGGTTTATCTTGAGCTTTAGTTTTTCTGTCTTTAATTGCTCTAGAGAACAATTTCTTACCGATAACTACACCTCTTAATGATGGGCTCGCTTTTAAAGACGCATCTTTAACATCACCTGCCTTATCACCGAAGATAGCTCTCAATAATTTTTCTTCTGGAGATGGATCAGTTTCTCCTTTTGGTGTAATCTTACCAATAAGGATATCACCTTCTTTAATCTCAGCACCAACTCTGATCAATCCATTTTCATCCAAGTCTTTGGTAGCCTCTTCTGAAACGTTTGGAATATCAGCAGTTAATTCTTCCATACCTCTCTTCGTATCTCTTACTTCTAAAGAGTACTCATCGATGTGGATAGATGTAAAGATATCATCTCTTACTACTTTCTCAGAAATTACAATCGCATCCTCGAAGTTGTAACCTTTCCAAGGCATGAAGGCAACCTTCATGTTTTGTCCAAGTGCCAATTCACCAGCTTGCGTTGCATAACCTTCACAAAGAACCTGACCTTTTTCAACTCTATCACCTTTCTTAACGATAGGTTTCAAGTTCATTGTAGATCCTTGGTTAGTTTTCTGGAATTTCGTTAAGTTATACTTCTTCGTTTCACCGTCGAAGCTTACTAACTTATCTTCTTCTGTTAAGTCGTAACGAATGCTAATCTCTCTTGAGTCAACATACTCTACAACTCCGTCTCCTTCAGCGTTAATTAATACACGTGAATCTCTAGCAACTAGTCTTTCGATTCCTGTACCAACAATAGGAGAGTTTGGTTTCAATAATGGAACTGCCTGACGCTGCATGTTCGATCCCATCAATGCACGGTTGGCATCATCGTGTTCCAAGAATGGAATAGATGAAGCGGCAATAGATGCAATCTGGTTAGCACCAACATCCATAAGGTCAATCTTCTGTGGTTCAACCACTGGGAAATCTCCTTCCAAACGCGCTTTAACAACTTCTGTTTGGAATTGACCCTTATCGTTAATGTTGGCATTCGCCTGAGCAATCATTTTCTCATCTTCCTCTTCAGCTGACAAGTAAATTGGTGCTGTATTTAAATCAACTACACCATTCTCAACTTTACGGTAAGGAGTTTCAATGAAACCTAATTTGTTCACTTTCGCGAATACACACAATGAAGAAATCAAACCAATGTTTGGTCCCTCTGGTGTTTCAATCGTACACAAACGTCCATAGTGAGTGTAGTGAACGTCACGCACCTCGAATCCTGCTCTCTCACGAGAAAGACCACCAGGCCCTAATGCAGATAAACGACGCTTGTGAGTTACCTCAGAAAGTGGATTGGTTTGATCCATGAACTGAGACAACTGGTTTGTTCCAAAGAATGAATTAATTACAGACGATAACGTTTTAGCGTTGATAAGGTCAATTGGTGTAAAGACCTCATTATCTCTCACGTTCATACGCTCACGAATCGTACGCGCCATACGTGCTAGACCAACACCAAACTGAGAGTACAATTGTTCACCAACTGTACGAACACGTCTGTTAGACAAGTGGTCAATATCATCAACCTCTGCCTTAGAGTTAATTAATTCAATTAAATATTTAATAATTCGGATGATGTCTGTTTTCGTCATTACTCTTGACTCTTCAGAATCGTCCAAATTCAACTTTCTATTCATTCTGTAACGACCTACCTCACCTAAATCGTAACGTGTATCTGAGAAGAATAATTTCTCAAATACAGAACGCGCCGTTTCTTGATCTGGCGGCTCAGCATTACGTAACTGACGGTAGATGTGTTCTACAGCTTCCTTCTCAGAGTTAGAAGTATCTTTTTGAAGGGTATTGTAAATAATCGTGTAGTCTGCTGTATTTACATCTTCTTTGTGAAGAATTACAGTTTTCACACCTGCATCTAAGATTTCATCAATGTGATGCTCTTCGATGATAGTTTCACGGTCTAAGATAACCTCGTTTCTTTCAATAGATACAACTTCTCCTGTATCCTCATCTACGAAATCTTCAACCCATGATTTAAGAACTCTCGCTGCAAGTTTTCTACCGATTAACTTTTTCAAGTTCGTCTTCGTAGCTTTCACTTCATCAGCAAGTCCGAATATCTCTAAGATATCCTTATCACTTTCATAACCAATTGCTCTAAACAATGTAGTTACAGGTAACTTTTTCTTACGGTCAATGTAAGCATACATCACATTATTGATGTCTGTAGCAAACTCTATCCAAGAACCTTTGAAAGGAATTACTCTCGCAGAGTATAATTTTGTACCGTTAGCGTGTCTACTCTGTCCAAAGAATACACCAGGTGAACGGTGTAACTGAGAAACGATAACTCTTTCAGCACCATTCACTACGAACGATCCTTTCGGAGTCATGTAAGGTATAGTACCTAAGTAAACGTCCTGTACAATTGTTTCGAAATCCTCATGCTCAGGATCTGTACAATATAACTTCAGTTTAGCCTTTAACGGAACACTGTATGTTAAACCTCTTTCTATACACTCTTCTAGTGAGTAACGAGGGGGATCTACGAAGTAATCCAAGAACTCCAATACGAATTGGTTTCTTGTATCTGTAATCGGGAAGTTTTCAGAAAATACTTTAAACAAACCTTCCTTCTCACGGTTCTCTGGAGTTGTCTCTAATTGGAAAAACTCCATGAAAGATTTTATTTGAATATCCAAGAAATCTGGATAATCAAATGGACTTTTGCTCGAGGCAAAATTAATCCTTGTTGCTATGTTGCTTGTTGTTGCCAATGCTAAAAAATTTTATTAGAAAAAGGACCTAATAGTGCTTGTATGCACAAAAACAGGAGTAGGCACCACCATATTTGGCGTGCCTATTCCTGTTATAAAAAGTAAAAAATTACTTAATCTCAACTTCAGCTCCAGCCTCTTCTAATGAAGATTTAAGACCTTCAGCTTCGTCTTTCGCAACACCTTCTTTCAATGCAGAAGGAGCTCCGTCTACTAATTCTTTAGCTTCTTTAAGTCCAAGTCCAGTTAATTCTTTAACCAACTTCACTACTGCTAATTTGCTACCACCTGCTGCTTTCAATATTACATCGAATTCAGTTTTCTCTTCAGCAGCTTCACCACCTGCAGCACCACCTGCAGCTACAGCTACTGCAGCAGCAGCTGGTTCAATTCCGTACTCATCCTTAAGGATAGTTGCTAGTTCGTTTACGTCTTTTACAGTTAAGTTTACTAACGTTTCTGCGATTTCTTTTAAATCAGCCATTTTATTTAATTTAAATAAATTCTTAAAAAATAATAATTAATTGTGTTACGCTCTTTCTTCAAGCGTTTTAAGGATTCCTGCGATTTTTCCACCTTGTCCTTTAAGACCAGAAACAACGTTCTTAGCCGGGCTCTGAAGTAAGCTAATGATATCTCCGATAAGCTCTTCCTTGCTCTTGATAGATACAAGTGCGTCTAATTGCTCATCTCCAATATATACTGCTTCTTCAACGTAAGCTCCTTTAAGGATAGGCTTATCATTCTTTTTACGGAAGTCCTTGATTACTTTTGCAGGCGCGTTACCTACCTCAGCAAACATGATAGATGTTGGTCCTGAAAGCACTGCTCTCAAATCTCCAAAATCTTTATCTTCAACTCGATCCATAGCTTTCTCAAGCAATGCATTCTTAATAACTCTTAATTCGATGTTATTTTGAAAACACTTTCTTCTCAAGTTGTTGATAGCCTCAACAGTTAACTCTGCCGTATCTGCCAAGTAGAAGATACCAGCCTCTTTTAATTCAGCTGCTAGTTCATCTATGTATTGCGCTTTTTGTTCTTTAGTCATAATAATAAAGTTTTTAAGCTACAACAGATTTAGCATCAATTTGAATACTTGGACTCATTGTAGAGCTCACGTAGATACTCTTGATGTAAGTTCCTTTAGCTGCTGCTGGCTTCATTTTAATTAAAGTCGTGATTAATTCTCTAGCATTATCCGTGATTTTACCACCATCGAATGATACTTTAGCAATGTTCGTATGAACAATACCGAATTTATCTACTCTAAAGTCAATTTTACCCGCTTTCACTTCTTGAACTGCCTTCGCTATGTCCATTGTTACTGTACCAGTTTTAGGGTTAGGCATTAATCCTCTTGGTCCTAAAATACGACCTAAAGCACCTACTTTACCCATTACTGATGGCATAGTGATGATAACATCAATATCAGTCCATCCACCTTTAATCTTAGCGATGTAATCGTCTAATCCAACGTAATCAGCACCTGCTGCTTTAGCTTCCTCTTCTTTGTCAGGAGTACATAATACCAAAACTTTGATATCTTTACCTGTACCATGTGGAAGTGCAACTGTTCCTCTCACCATTTGATTAGCTTTACGTGGGTCTACACCCAATCTTACGCTAATATCAACTGAAGCATCAAACTTAGTGTTTGTGATTTCCTTAACCATATCACATGCTTCTGTCAACGAGTACGCTTTGCTCAAATCAAATTTTGCAAGCGCTTCTTTTCTTTTCTTAGAAATACGTCCCATAATTCATGTAATTTTAGTTAGAAGGAAAATCCCCCTTTACTGTGATACCCATACTTCTTGCTGTACCTGCAACCATCTTCATACCAGATTCAACTGTAAAACAGTTCATATCTTGTAATTTATCTTCAGCAATCGCTTTGATTTGATCCCAAGTAACTTGCGCTACTTTTACTCTGTTTGGTTCTGCTGAACCAGACTTAATCTTAGCTGCTTCTAATAATTGAACCGCTGCTGGTGGAGTTTTGATAACGAAATCAAAAGACTTATCACTGTATACAGTGATAACTGCCGGCAAAACCTTTCCTGCTTTATCCTGTGTTCTAGCATTAAACTGCTTACAGAACTCCATGATGTTCACACCTTTCGCACCAAGAGCTGGTCCTACAGGAGGTGAAGGATTGGCTGCACCACCTTTGATCTGCAATTTGATCAATCCTGCTACTTCTTTAGCCATTTGTTGTTTATATTATGTAGTCCTAACGTGGGAGTCAATGGGAAGCTTTATTCATTGCTCTCACTACTACTGATTAATTACATTTTTTATGCTTCTTTTTCTACTTGCATGTAGCTTAACTCAAGAAGGTTCTTTCTACCGAAGATTTTAACCATAACCTTCAATTTCTTCTTCTCTTCGTTAATCTCGTCAATAACACCGCTGAAATTGTTGAAAGGTCCGTCAATTACCTTAACAGATTCTCCAACAACAAAAGGAATCTTCATTTCCTCTTCCGTCTCAGATAACTCATCAACTTTTCCTAAAATACGGTTTACTTCTGCTTGACGCATTGGCATAGGATCACCGCCCTTCTCCGCTCCAAGGAATCCAATTACATTTGGAATACCTTTGATTACGTGAGGAACTTCTCCTACTAATGCTGCTTCGATCAAAACATATCCTGGTAAATAAGCTTTTTCTTTACTTACTTTCTTACCGTTACGGATTTGGAACACCTTTTCTGTTGGAATCAATACTTGATCAACATAATCCGTCAATTTCAATCTAGATATTTCCATATCTAAATATTCCTTAACCTTCGTTTCTTTTCCGCTTACGGCACGAACAACGTACCATCTTTTTTTTATATCAGCCACGAATGTCTTGTTTTAAATGATGTCGTAGATAATACCTAAAATACCTTTCCACCATGAGATACCTGTTGAATAACCAAAGATGTTATCCATCAAGAAAATCAAAAGTGAAAAAATAACTGAAGCAACAACCACTACAATGGTGTTGCTTTGTAATTCATTCCACGTTGGCCAAGTAACCTTGTGCACTAATTCGTGCACGGTTTCTTGTAAATAATTCTTAATATTCGCCACAATTATGTCTTTTGCACGGGCGGTAGGATTCGAACCCACGACCAATGGTTTTGGAGACCAGTACTCTACCAGCTGAGCTACACCCGTGTGTTAAAAAGAGGGAGAGGTTATCTCCCTCTTTTTATATCTTTAATAAGCTATGCTTATAAAATTTCAGTAACCTGTCCAGCACCTACTGTTCTACCACCCTCACGGATTGCAAAACGAAGTCCTTTGTCCATCGCTACAGGTACGATCAAGTTAACGTTGATTGTTACGTTATCACCTGGCATTACCATTTCACGACCTTCTTCTAATAAGATCTCTCCAGTTACGTCAGTTGTTCTGAAGTAGAACTGAGGACGGTATCTGTTGTGGAAAGGAGTGTGACGACCACCTTCTTCTTTCTTCAATACGTAAATCTCAGCTTTGAATTTATCGTGTGGAGTAGTTGAACCTGGCTTACAGATAACCATACCTCTCTTGATATCTTTCTTATCGATACCTCTTAATAAAAGACCTACGTTATCTCCAGCTTCACCTCTATCTAATATCTTACGGAACATCTCAACCCCAGTAACAGTTGACTTCAATTTCTCGTCACCCATACCTAAGATATCAACTTCTTCTCCAGAGTTAATAACTCCAGTTTCGATACGTCCTGTTGCTACAGTACCACGTCCAGTAATAGAGAATACGTCCTCAACTGGCATCAAGAATGGCTTATCAACATCACGTGGAGGAAGTTCGATGTAAGTATCAACTGCATCCATCAATTCGTTTACAGTGTTAACCCACTTCTCTTCACCGTTCAATGCACCTAATGCAGATCCAGCGATAATTGGCGTGTTATCTCCGTCGTAATCGTAGAAAGAAAGTAATTCTCTAACTTCCATTTCAACTAATTCTAACAACTCTTCGTCGTCAACCATGTCAACTTTGTTCAAGAATACAACGATTCTTGGAACACCAACCTGACGTCCTAAAAGGATGTGCTCACGTGTTTGTGGCATTGGTCCATCAGTAGCAGCAACTACCAAGATAGCACCATCCATCTGAGCAGCACCAGTAACCATGTTCTTTACGTAATCGGCGTGACCTGGACAGTCAACGTGTGCGTAGTGACGGTTCTTAGTTTCGTACTCAATGTGAGACGTGTTAATAGTAATACCACGCTCCTTTTCTTCAGGTGCGTTATCAATTGTATCGAAGTCACGGTTTTGTGCAAGACCTTGAGATGCCAATACGCTTGAGATAGCTGCAGTCAAAGTAGTTTTACCGTGGTCAACGTGACCAATTGTTCCAATGTTTACGTGCGGTTTTGAACGCTCGAATGTTTCCTTAGCCATTGTTTTATTTGTTACTTGTTAATAAAATCTTTAAAATCTTAATTTTAAAATATGCGAAATTTCACCCAATTAATGGATGAATTCCTAATGTCTTTTTTTCTTTTTATTCTAGAGCCAATGACGAGATTTGAACTCGTGACCTCTTCCTTACCAAGAAAGCGCTCTACCCCTGAGCTACACCGGCACAAAGATCTTAAAAGAAAATTAAAAAAGAGCGGGAGACGAGACTCGAACTCGCGACCCTCAGCTTGGAAGGCTGACGCTCTACCAACTGAGCTACTCCCGCAATTTCCTGAAATATTTTGGTGGGGGTGGCTGGACTCGAACCAGCGATACCTTACGGTGACAGATTTACAGTCTGCTGCAATAGCCACTATGCGACACCCCCTTTATCATAAAATAGAGCCGATGGAGGGACTCGAACCCCCGACCTGCTGATTACAAATCAGCTGCTCTAGCCAGCTGAGCTACATCGGCATCTTATGTTTTTATTTCACTAATCTTTTAAAGAACTTTCCGTCAGGTGTGAACCGTTTGGGGTTGCAAATGTAAGCAACTAATTTAAATCTGCAATGCTTTTTCGAAAAAAAAATCAAAAAAAATCTCACTTTTTTGAAGTGAGATTTATAACTAATTAATTATCAGTATTAAGCTGAAATTTTAGCTTTATGTTTTTTTACCTGTTTTCTTAAAGCATCCACTGCTAAGTCGGCTGCTTCCTCAAAACTATCGCATTGTTTTTTGGCAAATAATTCCTTTCCAGGTATAGAAATTTTGATTTCAGCTATCTTATTTTCTTTCGCTGCTTTCTTATCAACTTTCAAAAAGACCTCGCTTGAAATAATATGATCATAGAATAACTCTAATTTGTTAACCTTATCGTTCACAAAATTTATCAACTTTTGATCTGCTGCAAAATGAATTGCTTGAACTTTTATATCCATACTACTTCTTATTGTGCCCACCTCGGGGGTGCGCTTGTTTGTAAATCTTATTTATTTCTTCGAACGAATTATGGGTGTAAACTTGTGTTGCACTTAAATTAGCATGCCCCAACAGCTCTTTTATGGTTTCTAGGCCGGCACCATTGTTTAACATGTGAGTTGCGAAAGTGTGTCTAAGTACGTGCGGACTGCGTTTATCCAAATTCGTCACACATGAAAGATACTTATTAATTCGTCTATAAACAAATTTAGGATAGAGTTTATTCCCCTTTTTCGTTGTAAAAACATAGGGCATAATTCGGAGGTTATCTCTTGTTTGCTTCAATTCATTTAAACCTTTCATCAAGTCTTCTGAAACCGGGATAATCCTCTCCTTGTTTCTTTTACCTAAAACTTTAAGACTATTATTTTGAATATCAGTGAATTTTAAATTTATCAATTCAGAAAGACGCATACCTGTTTGGTAAAAAACCTCCACCATAAGCATGTCTTCCATTTCTAGTTGAGCACCTACTTTTTCACTAATGTTAAAATTATCTAATTCTTCAACTTTAACGAATTCCGGTAATCTTTTACTTGTTTTTGGTCCCTTTACAAGCAACATTGGATTTTTGTCTACCACCTCCTCTTTTAGACACCACTTATAAAAGGTACGTAAGGTAGATAGTTTTCGATTTACAGATCGATTAGAGATTCCCTCTTCTATTAACGCTACCATCCATCCTCTTACTGATTGATGATTGACTTCTTTCAACTCTTCCAACTTATTTATAGCCATGAAGTCAAAAAAATCTTGTAAATCTTTCTGATAAGCGATTACCGTATGTTCTGAGGCACGCTTTTCTGTTACGAGGTATGTAAGGAAATTATCAAGCATAAAAAAAGGAGCCTAATTTAATTAGACTCCTTAAATATAAATATTCTTCAGAAAGATATCTTAGATCTCAGCAGATCTCAATCTTTGCTTGTAAGCAGCTTTGATCTTTTGCTGTCTTTCAGTTACAGAAGGCTTTTCGAATTCCTTGCGAGATCTTAATTCTCTCATGATTCCAGTCTTCTCATATTTTTTCTTATACTTCTTAAGAGCTCTTTCGATGTTCTCTCCTTCTTTAACAGGTACTACTAACATATCTTTTCTTGTTATTTTCAATATTATTGGTCTGCAAAAGTAGCAAACAAATTTTTATCAACAAATATTATTTTAAAATTTCTCGAGAAATTACAACTTTTTGAATTTCTGAAGTTCCTTCACCTATGGTCATTAACTTCGCATCCCTCAAGTACTTCTCAGCTGGATACTCTTTTGTGTAACCATACCCACCCATAATTTGAACAGCTTCGTTACCACACATTACAGCTACTTCACTCGCAAAATACTTCGCATAAGCACCTTCTTTGGTTAAGGGCATTTTATTGTTTTTCAAGTAAGCCGCGTTGTACGTTAACAATTCTGCCGCTTTTACTTGTGTTGCCATATCTGCTAATTTAAAGCTAATACCTTGGAATTGAGCGATAGGTTTACCAAACTGCTCTCTTTCTTTTGCATATTGAACAGAAGCTTCGTAAGCACCGCGTGCAACTCCACAACTCAAAGCTGCAATTGAAATTCTACCTCCATCTAAGACTTGCATAGCTTGAACGAATCCCATACCAACTTCTCCAATCACATTCTCTTCTGGCACTCGAACATTATCAAAAATCAATTCAGCCGTCTCAGAAGCTCTTACTCCTAATTTGTCTTTAATCTTTACCGCTGAAAAACCAGGTGTTCCTTTTTCAATGATAAATGCTGTAATCCCCTTACTGTCTAAAAGCTCTCCAGTTCTTACTAGAACCACAGCTAGGTCTCCTGATAAACCATGTGTAATCCAGTTTTTAGCACCGTTGATCACCCATTCGTTTCCTTCTTTCACCGCTGTTGTTTTCATACGCATAGCATCAGAACCTGTATTTGGCTCTGTTAATCCCCATGCTCCGATAAACTCTCCAGAAGCTAATTTTGGTAAATATTTTTTCTTTTGCTCTTCCGTTCCGTGGTAGTAGATGTGACCAGTACAAAGTGAATTATGTGCCGCAACAGATAATCCAACACCTCCACAAACTTTACCTAATTCGATTAATGCCGTAACATATTCATCGTAAGAAAATCCTGAACCGCCATATTCTTCAGGTATGTAAATACCTAATAAACCAAGCTCTCCCATTTTCTTCATTACATCTATTGGGAAATGCTCCTCTTCATCCCATTTATTTCTATTTGGGCGAATTTCTTTTTCAGCAAAATCACGAACCATTTGTTCGATCATTAATTGATTTTCGTTTTTTGCAAAATTCATTTTTGTTCTTTCTTTATTTGTACGTTAACAATGGCTACCTACTAATAGTTTACAATAGCCTGTATATTATCTGTAAATTGTTTTAATTTCTTATCTCCTTCTAAGAAGTCTAAACTCACTAAAAAGTTGAATGCTTCAACCTTGGCACCACATTTTTCAACTAAATGTGCCGCTGCTTCTGCAGAACCACCTGTGGCCAATAAATCATCATGTATCAAAACCTTGTCTGAAGCATCAACAGCATCCTCATGCATCTCTATGGTTGCAGAGCCATATTCTAGGTCATAACTATATGCAACCTTCTTGTAAGGCAACTTACCTTTTTTACGAATAAGTATGAAAGGAAGTCCTAAACGCATGGCCAAGGGATATCCAAATAAGAAACCACGACTTTCAATTCCGGCAATTTTAGTTATACCTGAATCCTTATATTGAGCTGCTAAATATTCAACGATTTCATTAGATAACTGAGGATCTAACATGATAGGTGTAATATCTTTAAACACTATCCCCTCTTTTGGAAAGTCGACAACATCTCTGATCTCTGCCTTCACTTTCTCTACTAAATCTTTATTCATTCCACCTTTAAGTAAGGCCTCACCTTCTGGAAGGTTTCGGCATCCATTAGCACTAATTCCTTTAATTCTTCTACAGAAGAATACGCCCCATGTGTTTTCCTGAAGGCTATTATGGAATTTGCTAATTTATAACTTATATACGGATGTTGCTTTAATTCCTTGAGATTAATTTTATTAATGTTACGTCGATTTACAAAATTTGTATCAACGGTTAAATGACTTGAAATTTGGTCTACTACACTATCGGGTAAATGATATACTTCATATAATTGATCCAAGTTTACAAATCCACCCAGTGCATTCCTGAAATTCAAAACTTTAGAAGCATAGTAATCTCCAACCCCTTTAATGCGCATGAATTCCTCTTTATCTATCTCATTTATGGAAAGGGATAAAGTTGTTTCCTCCTTTACTGGTAGTTCATTCTTCACATTAGGTATAGCCTTGAACAAAGTATCCGGTAAATCTATGTATGGATAAAGCTCCTTATAACTTTGATTATCCATAATGAATAACTTTTTCAAATCTGATTTCACTTTAAATTCAAAGCCCGATTTTTTATAGTTGATAACTGACTGCGCCTGCTTTTCACTGTACCCTAACTCCATCCAATCTTCTCGTGTATAATGGTTGGGATTAAATTTTTGACTTGGAACTTTTACCCGCCATTTCTGAGCTTTTTGTTTCTTGCTTTCAAGCCTTTTGTCTAACAACGCGATTTGCTTCTTTTCCAAAGGTGTCAGCTCTGCCTTTAGTTCTGACAAGGGATAACTAAGACTGTAATACCATTTAACACCAAGGATAATCAACACACCTATTACCACTATACTCAATATAGCAATACGTGATCTTTTTTGAAAAATCAAGAAATCTTGGTTCCAGCGTTGGTAGTTATTCATGGTGGTTGATCATAAAAAAAGGTCTGCTACTTTCTGTAACAGACCTTCAAGTTATGAAATTTCTATGAGTTATTTAAACTTTTTAATCGCTCCTGATTTGATGCGTTCAAAGTAATCTTTTAAATCTCTACTAACTTCACCCGACATTAAAATCAATCCTAAAATGTTAGGGAAAGCCATTCCTAATATCATGAGGTCAGAGAAATCTATTACTGCACCTAATCCTACTGAAGAACCTATAACTACAAAGACCAAGAAAATAAACTTGTACACGAGTCCTGCAGATTTTGTCTCTCCAAATAAATATGTCCATGCTTTTAATCCGTAGTAAGACCAAGAGATCAT
>NZ_JBVCPV010000021.1:0-23299 GCF_057456495.1 Lishizhenia sp.
GACGGAATTGCGCCCTTTTGGCTTCTTCTAAGTTTGCAGGAGTATGAACTTTAACCAAAGCCTCTTCACGTGGCATTAAACGATAGTGTTCAATAACTTCTGCCGGAAGAGTTTCTGGAATTTTTCCTTTGATATTGGCCACTAGGTTTTGCGTTAACTTCGCAATTCCTTTCGTACTCAAACCTTTTGCGGTTAATTTTTCTCCAGAATGATAAACAGGTTCAAATCTTGCTGCTTGCGTGGGGTTAAAATCTTCTATCTCTGGATGAGTGATGTTCCAATTAGAACCAAATCTTTTGGCTTTACCGTACACCAAAATTTCACTCCCAACTTTAATTGATTTCTCTATCCACTTCAATCCTTTAAACCACACTAAATCAATGCTTCCTGTAGCATCTGTAAAATTGGCAACCATACGCTTACCTCTTCCTGCACCTGTGGTATGAATTCTTGTAATACGTCCTCTTAACTGCGCAAAACCTTCTAGGTGACGTAATTCTCTTACCGTATGAAACCTTGTTCTATCTACATATCTAAAAGGGTAATACTCCAATAAATCCTCAAAGGTTTTCACCCCCAATTCCTTTTGAAGTAAAACAGCTCTTGCCGAGCCCACACCTTTTAGATATTCTATGGGAGTTTGTAAGTAAGTTTGCATCACAAAAAATACGCTCTTGGTATTCCCAAAGAGCGTATTTCAAAAATAAGCAGAGAATTTAAATCTCCTATCAATATTTTATTTTTCTACAGCTTCAAACTTCATTAAAGTAGCCATTTTACCTTTATTTAAGCTCAAAATATTATTTGAAATCGTATAATTATCTACCTTATTTAAAGTCGTTAAATACGCTTGTTCAATGTTTGCTCCTAAACAACCTTTTTTCGTCGCTACCATTTCTTCAAAACTCAACAACAACATTCCATCTGTTTGGTAATTACCACTGTATTGATTACAGCTTGCATTTCCAGAAGCCCTATTGTTTATAGTATCAATTATTAATGTAGGGATAAGCTGTGTTAAACTATCCGTTACAGGTTGACCTCTAAACTCAACCAACTCCCATTCTGTTTGGAACAATGATCTTTCCTTTTTCATTAATCGGTATAGGTCTTCCGTTTCACCTTTAACTTCTTCTCCTTCAAGGTTCAGAAAAACAACCGCATTTTCAGCCAATTTAATGCGTGGTAATCCTTCTCCTTCTAAAACGACATTCATCGTTGTACTATCGAAAGAAAATTTACCGGTGCGTACAACTGCCTCTTCAGATTTCCCTTTATACTTCTCTACAAGTTTAAATTCTTTATCTTCCGATAGGGTTAATTCTGTTTCAAGTGCCTCACAATCAGCACAAGGTCTACTTCCTTCATACGTCCCCGTCCAATTCATAGAATCTTTTTGAACCTCTGTTTCCACAACTGAAGTTTGCTCAACCTCTGGTGTTTCGTTTTTTTCTACGACACCCTCTACTTCAGCACTTTCACCTTCACAATTCACCATTATAAAAGCTAAAAACGCTCCTAAAACTACTATCCCTTTTTTCATCTTAACTCAATATTTCTACGAAAGTCCTTAAATTAAGAAATTAAATCAAAGGATTCAGAATAAATATCAAGATGAACCATCCTTCGTAGAGTTCTGAGTGATATCCGCCATCATCTTATTTAAAAGTGAACGCAGTTTTTTCATATCCTCCACTTTCATATTGGTTGTTTCTATTAATTGTTGAGGAATACACTCCGCTTTTTCCTTCAAAGACTTCCCTTCCTCACTTAAAAATACAAGCACTTTTCGTACATCTAAATGATCCTTTCGCTTTACAACCAAATTTTTTTGTTCGAGTTTTTTTAATAAAGGAGTAAGTGTATTGGTTTTTAAAAACAAACTATTACAAATATCCGTCACAGACCTTCCCTCCCGCTCCCATAAAAGCAGCAAAACCAAATACTGTGGATACGTTAGATTCAATTCCTTTAAAAGAGGACCATAGGATCTTGTAATCGCATTTGAAATTGCATAAAAGGGAAAACACAATTGGTTTTCTAATAGTAAGATTTCATCCTTTTTCATCCGATAATTTTTTGGATATCTTTCTCTATGCTTTCTGGTTTGGTTGTAGGTGCATAACGCTTTAAAACTTTACCATTTTGATCTACTAAAAACTTCGTGAAATTCCATTTGATTTTACTTCCTAGAAAGCCACCTTTTTTATTCTTTAAATATTGAAAAATTGGGTGCGTGTTCTCCCCATTCACGTCTATTTTTTCAGTTAATTGAAAAGTCACCCCATGATTGATTCTACATGCTTCCTCAACTGTATCATTTGTTTCCGGTTCTTGCCCTAAAAACTGATTACATGGAAAACCTAAAACTACCAAACCTTTGTCTTTATACTCTTGATGTAACTTTTCCAAACCATCAAATTGAGGTGCTAACCCACATTTGGTAGCAGTATTCACCAATAACATGGGTTTTCCTTTGTAGTTCGCCATTTTCAATTTTTCTCCTTGAGGAGTACCTATTTCAAAATCGTAAAAACTCATACCTATATTTTATATCGTGTGCGACAAATATAATTATTACATCGCGCGCGATAAATAAAGTATTCTTTAATTGATAGAAATTATCTTCTGGGTGACAGGAACGTTCGACCCATCGTCAAAAAGGAAAAGTAAGAATCCTTGTGTTAGGCTTGATTTCTCTATAAGGAGATCTGCTAAAAGTTTATAGTTGGTATATAAAAGTCGACCATTGGCATCATAAACCTTTACAGAGCCTGCGAACTCCGTTTCTATTTCGAAATGATTCTCTAGCTGCTTCACATTAAAGTAGGGCGGTTGAACACCATTGAGAATACCTGAAAAGTTTGGATTATGTAATAAATAAGTTTTGTTACTTACAACTTGGGCAGTATCCATTCCTCCTGCAACAACCCAGTTCCCACCTCCTAATTTAGCAATACCTCTCATGTCCATCACATTGAGTAAAGAGGTGTTGAGTTCCATTAAATTTTGATCTGAACTTTGGTAGTGAATAATTCGATTATTGGGTTCCACACCACCACTTCCGTTGTAAGCCATTCCGTTATAGTTATAAGCCACACCAGAACCTCCTATCCAGAAAACAGTGTTTTGATACCCACTGCATGCTGACCTATACAAGGCATCTCCTTGCAAATCGTCCATTTGAGTCCATACGATATCTAAGGGATTACCATTTTGCAACACTCCTTTTCGCATATACTTTCTGGCCACGAAACCACCATTATCCGAAACACCTCCTGCGTAAAAAATGGTATCATCAACCATATAACCAGAGGCACCAAAAGATTTAAAAAAGGCATCATTAGGAAGTTGAGACGCTTGGGACCAACTGTTTGTAAAAACATTGTACACCTGAACATGCGGAACATTGGAAGTATTACTCCAACCTCCTACAACAAATATCAAACTGTCCTTGTAGGTCGTTTGTACATGATCATCAATGGGATAAGGGATAGGTGCACCATCTGCTTCCCAGGCCTCTGTTTCAGGATTGTAAATATGGACTTTATTGGAAGATAGTTCAGTTCCATTGTTAAAAACATGGTAACCACCTATCACGTATATCTTACCGTGAACGTAAGAAGCTGCCGAAGCTATTTTGCCCAATGTATCAGGTACTTCATCTATTTCTGTCCAATGGTTTTGACTTACATTATAACGAAAAGATTTTCTATGAATACCACTATACATCTTCGAGGTATCTATTCCTCCAAAACTGTACACAAAACGTTCCCCATTAATAAAACCTTCACATACCGCATTGTTGGAAGTAGCCATAGGCATGTTATCCAAAGTCGTAATTTGCCAAGCATTTTGAGACTTAACAAATCCAGTCAAGAGTATAAGAAGAACGGTGATAAACAGTTTCATATCACCAAATTAATGAAAATACTGCGTTTAGCTTATTTCTTCGAAGGAAATAATATAACCGGTATGTTTTCTCATATTGAGTACGCGATTATCGTCAAAAAGTAAATATTGCCCTTTGATTCCCTTCAGCTCTCCTTCAATAACTGGAAGCTTATCAAAACCGAGACTCTTCACTTTTTCAGGATACTCCAACACAGGATAATTGATTTCTACGATCTCATCATCCTCTGAAAAATATTCAGTTAAATCTGAGGGAAGTTGCTCTTCTAACTCCCATTTTACTTCTTCCAAATCTATGCTCTCGTCAATTTCATTCTTGAGCATTTTTCTCCAATTGGTTTTATCTGTAAAATGATCTTTTAAGGCTACTTCTAAAACACCCGCCAAATATCTATTCGGTGTATGCGCTAAACGAATAGCAGAAGAAGCTCCTTGATCTATCCAACGTGTTGGGATTTGATGATCTCTGGTTACCCCTACTTTCACTACATCTGTTGCAGCTAAGTATACAAAATGAGGTTGATTGTGATTTCTTTCTTCCCATTCAGGATCTCTTCCTTCTCCCAAGTGCGCTTTACATAATTCTGGGCGAATGATACACTCCGCTGCTTCTGGAGCAGAGGTAAAACAAGGATAGCAAAAACCTTGTCCGAAAGATTTTTTAGTCTTTTTCCCACATTTGATACAGTGTATATCTCCTTTGTAACTTAAACGAATTCTTTTACCTATGTAATCGTTCATTGCAACAGATTGCACCTCGTTTTCTTGATGCAAATTTAGGGTGTACGCTACCTGTTCCAGTAGTTCTACCTTCATTTTAAATACCTGACCTGTAACCATAAATGGGAAATTTTAAGAAGTACGCTTGTTAATTTCGTCGCGCAATTTCGATGCTAATTCGTAATCTTCTTTTTCAATAGCTTCATTCAACTTCTGTTCTAAATCCGAGAGCGACAATGATTTAATTTCATCTTTTTCCTCTACCTCTTTATCTTCATCATCCATATCAGACATAGCGAAAGCATCACCATCTCCGTCAGGATCATCCAACTGAACTCCTGCAGAGCTCAAGATAGACTCGAAAGTAAACACTGGACAATTGAAACGAACACCCAATGCTATTGCATCTGAGGTACGTGCATCAATTTCAGTAATCACACCTTCTTTCTCACAGATTAATTTAGAATAGAATATACCTTCTACAAGGTTGTAGATAACAATCTCTTTGATGTTGATATCGTAGGCTAATGCAAAGTTTTTGAAAAGGTCGTGCGTTAAAGGACGCGTAGGAGTCATTTTCTCTAATTCAATTGCAATCGCCTGCGCTTCAAACCCACCTATAATAATGGGTAGTCTACGTTTACCATTTACTTCTGATAATACAAGGGCATATGCTCCTGATTGCGTTTGGCTGTAAGACAATCCTACGATCTCTAACTTAACTTTTTCCATTCTCTACTCTGCTGTTGGCTCTATTCTCTATTAGAAATTGTTTGTAATCAAATAATAGTAAAAAAATTAGGGACGCAAGTGAGCCTCCCTAATTTCCTACTATTGTAAAAATAATATTTATCTGCTAAATCTTACTTTGCAGCGTTGAATTTTTTTACAGCTTCTGTTAACCTTGGTAATACTTCAAAAGCATCTCCTACGATACCGTAATCTGCTGCTTTAAAGAATGGCGCTTCTGGATCTGTGTTAATCACAACGATAACTTTAGAACCGTTAACACCTGCCAAGTGCTGAATAGCTCCCGAAATACCTGCAGCAATGTACAAGTTAGGACGAATAGCTACACCTGTTTGTCCCACGTGTTCGTGGTGAGGTCTCCATCCAATATCTGCTACTGGACGAGAACAAGCCGTTGCTGCTCCTAATTCATTTGCTAAATCTTCTACCATTCCCCAGTTTTCTGGTCCTTTTAAACCTCTACCTGCAGAAACTACTAATTCAGCTTCTGGTAATGGAATAGCTCCTTCTGGTTTTTTAGTTTCTAAAACTTTGATTCCAGCTTCTCCTGCATTAGAAGTAAATTCTTCTACTTCAGCAGTACCACCGTTATTTTCTGGTTGGATAGAGTTTGGTAATAAAGCAATAACTTTCTTAGGCGTATTTACTTTAACAAAACCAAATGCCTTACCAGAGAAAACATTTACTTTCACTGTTCCATCTTCTGCGGGAACTGCAGTTGCACCAGCAACCAAACCAGCTTTCATTCTAGCAGAAACTCTTGAAGCAGCTGATTTCCCAACTAAATCGTTAGAAAAAATTACTGTTTCAGCCCCAGCGTTTTCAGCTGCTGCAACTACTAATTTTGTAATTTGTTGTGGATCTGTTCCCTCGAAAGATCTATCCACCAATACTTTATCTGCACCGTATGCCCCTAATTCAGCCAATGCTCCTGCATCTGCTCCACCGTTAGTTACAACCGTTACATTTCCAATTTTCTTTCCGTAAGTAACCGCTTCCATTGCGTTTTTCGCAATTTTACCGTTGTTACTGTTTACATATACTAATACTGACATGATAATCTAATCTCTTTTAAATACTACAATACCTTTGCTTCGTTGTGTAACAACTCTACTAATTCATCCATGTTTTCTGGATCAATTAACTTCACTGCAGATTTTGCAGGAGGTAAATCAAAAGAAACAAAAGATGTCATTGCCTCTCCACCAACTGGAGCAACAACCTCTAAAGGCTTTGTTCTAGCAGCCATAATTCCTCTCATGTTTGGAATACGTTGTTCTGCCATTCCTTTTGCACAAGAAACCACGATTGGCAATTGAGCTTCTACAGTCTCTACACCACCAACGATTTCCTTATCCATCTTTGCAGTTGTACCTTCAACATCCAATTTAGTAGCCAAAGAAACGAAAGGAAGATCTAACTCCTCTGCAATCATACCTCCAACTTGAGAACCGTTGTAGTTGATTGTTTCTTTACCTGTTAATACTAAATCAAATCCTTTGTCTTTTGCGTAAGTAGCAATTTCATTCGCAACTTGGTAAGCATCTGTAGCTTCAGCATCAACTCTTACTGCATTATCTGCACCAATAGCTAAGGCTTTACGAATAGTAGCATCGTCAGCAGCTGTTCCTACAGTAATAGTAGTTACAGTTCCTCCCAAAGCCTCTTTCAACTCCAATCCTCTCACTAATGCATACCACTCATCGTATGGGTTAACAATATATTGAACTCCATTCTCATCAAACTTTGTATTCCCCTCTGTAAAGGCAATCTTAGATGTTGTATCTGGAGATTTACTGATACATACTAATATTTTCATGTAAATAAGTTTTATTTCTTTTCCCCACAAAAATAACAAAAGATTGATTTCTGCTGTTGCTGAATCGGGCATAATGACACGGACTTTGTTAATTCTCTTATTTTTTCACTGATATTCCTTTCTGTTCTATTCTTTAAATAAATATTTTTGTAGTTTTGGCCTCCCTTGTATGACCGCGTGAAGCGGGACATTTAACATCGTATTAAATGAAAGACATACGGGGCAGGTTAAGATACTAAGAGCGCATAGGAAATTGTTGGTAAATTTCTTTTGATCGCTTGAAAAATAACACGATAGTTCTGCGGTTTAGAACTTCGTTTTGAATGACTTTAAATATTGACTGATGAAAACTGTACAGTTTAGAGAAGCTTTAAGAGAGGCAATGTCTGAAGAAATGCGTAGAGATAAAAACGTATTTTTAATGGGAGAAGAAGTGGCCGAGTACAACGGTGCTTACAAAGTTTCTCAAGGTATGTTAGACGAGTTTGGACCGAAAAGAGTAATTGATACTCCAATCGCTGAGCTTGGTTTTGCAGGTATTGGTGTTGGTGCATCTATGAATGGTTTAAGACCTATCGTAGAGTTCATGACGTGGAACTTCGCTATTCTTGCAGCGGATCAAATCATTAACAGTGCGGCAAAAATGTTGCAAATGTCGGGTGGACAATATCACTGTCCAATCGTATTTAGAGGTGGTAACGGTACTGCTGGTCAGTTAGCCGCAACTCACTCTCAATCTTTCGAGGCATTTTACGCACACGTACCAGGATTAAAAGTAATCACTCCATCTACTCCGGCAGATGCAAAAGGATTATTGAAATCTGCAATTAGAGATAATGACCCTGTTGTTTTCTTGGAGTCTGAGAAAATGTACGGAGACAAAAACGAAATTCCAGAAGGTGAGTACTTAATTCCTATTGGAGTTGCGGATACAAAAAGAAAAGGTGCTGATGTAACTATCGTTTCATTTGGTAAAATCATTAAAGTAGCTCATGCTGCTGCTGATGTATTAGCAAAAGAAGGAATCGAATGTGAAATCATCGATTTAAGAACTATTCGTCCTATCGATTACCCAGCAGTTGTTGAGTCTATTAAGAAAACAAACCGTTGTGTGGTTGTTGAAGAGTCTTGGCCATTGGCTTCTATCTCTTCTGAGATTGCTTACCACGTTCAACGCTACGCTTTTGATTACTTAGATGCTCCTGTAATGAGAGTTACGCAAACAGATACTCCTTTTGCCTTCTCTCCTACACTTATCGATGAAGCATTACCTAATGTGGATAGAATAGTGAAAGCAGTGAAAGCAACACTTTATAGAAACTAAAAGACAAAAATCTAAAAATATTAAGTCGAACTATTTAGTTCGACTTTTTTTTGTACGTTTGTTAAAAATATTACCATGGTAAATATTACGATTGCAACATTTTTTATCTTTAGTTTGCTGGCACATATCTTACAGCAAAGAAACAAGCTACAGTATTATAAAAGATTGCACTTTACTGTGCTCGGAGCAGGACTATTGCTCGTTAATTATTCAGCATTTGAAAGTCAAGTAGAAGCTACTCTTCCACTCCCCTCTTTCTTGTTAAGTGTGTTAGGATTATCTTTCATATTCGCGATAATTTTTAAGCGAATTACCAGTATTGCCTTTGCCTTCCTGCCTGTATTGGCCAGTTTTGCATTCTTATTATTACCTGCATATGAGTTAAGTTATTACGGTAATGTGATAACCGAAAATCAAAAACTTTTTGCCTTTGCACTGTTAGGAGCCATTACTCCTGTTTTAACGCATGGAGTTAAATTACTCGTTTCGAGCTTGGTCGTTAAGTTTGGAAATGTAATTTGGAAAGAACAACAAGAAAATCAGTTAGAAACTTTAATTACTTACACCTTCATAGGTGGTTTAACTTTGATGAGTGCACAAGTAATTGGAGCACTAGGTTTAATCGTGGCAGCAACGTTTTACTTGTCTACCACGATACTTTCAGAAGATAAATTAGGAATCAATAACATTCTTGCTTTCTCTGCCTCTGCCAGTCTTTTCTTACTCACTTTAATTCCCTTCTTACTTACGTATGGAAACTTTGAAGTTTTAGACTTTTCAAGAGGTGAAGTTCTGGCAGGATTATTTGTATCAGGATTGTTATTAATGTTTCACAGAATCTTCTTGCGATTTGCGACCAATTCTCAAACAAGTTGGAGTTATTTGTATATCGCCAAGAATTACCTTTTCCCTCTTTTCATCACATTTGTATTGGCCATTCTTTATACGCAAAAGGAAAATTTAGGAGGTATTTTATCTCTTTCTGCATTAGTTATAGGATTAGCGATTCTTACTCCGATTAAATCCTATTCTTCAAACAGAGTTTCTATACCCGTAGATTTGGGAGTAATTGCTATGGTATTATTCATGCTTCCTTACATAAAACCCGTAGAAATTGAAGAAAAAAGTGATCTCGAACTGATACAGAAGGATGAAAAGGTAAGTGTTGAAGAACAAAAAGGTGAATCCCTAGAAATTGCCAAAGGAAATTGGGATGTTGTTAGTGATAAATCGACACTAAAATTTGCCTTAGGTCCAGAGAAAGCAAGAACAGAAGGAGTATTTAATGAAATCAAAGGAACCTTCCAAGTGCCTGCAGATATTACAAGAAGTAAATTCTTTATTCAGATACCCGTGGAGAGTTTATCAACTTTTGTTGACTTACGAGATGATCACCTGATGGAAGCGGAATATTTCGATGTTGAAAAATACCCAACACTTTTATTCAGATCTAACCAAGTGGTTGCGAATGGAGATGAGTACACAGCAAAGGGAAGTTTTAAAATGAAAGGAATAGAAAGAGAAATAGATGTTCATTTTAAAGTTTTAGGTGTAGCTGATGCTGAGGATAAAAAAGTATTGATTTTGAACGTAAAATCATCACTCGACAGAACTAAATTTGGAATGGACTCAGACCCAAGTATTGGAGATATCGTAGACTTTGATTTCCAAGTTCAATTGGAAAAGTAATTCTATCTTAGTAGTATGGTGAAGAATCTTTGTAAAACCATACTACTATTTTTTTGTCTTTCTCAAGGGTTAATTGCAACAGCTCAGCCCCTGCAAAAGGATAAAACTAAAAAGCTTGTTGCCCATTCGAGTTTATTGGGACTTTGTGTTTCAACCCCCATTGTCTTACAATCTGTATGGTACGACAAAGCAGCTTCCTTTCACATTGTAAATGATGGAGACAGTTGGTTGGGTATGGACAAAACAGGTCATGCGTTCAGCGCCTATCACATACAAAAACAAGCCCAACACCTTTATATATGGGCTAATTATTCTCACAACAAATCAATCCTCTATTCTGCAGGAATTTCAATCCTCTTTCAATCTAGTTTTGAAGTTTTAGATGGATTTCAAAAAAAATATGGATTTTCTTGGCCAGACATGTATGCGAATGTTAGCGGTATAGCTTTGTTTTCCGCTCAACAATTCCTTTGGAAAGAAGAAAGAATTCGTCTCAAATTTTCCTATTCACCCTCGCCCTACGCAAAACTTCGCCCTGAGGTGTTGGGACAGAATTTTCAAGAACGATTGTTAAAAGATTACAATGGTCAGAGTTATTGGTTGAGTTTTTCTCCCTTTCAACTTTTTAATTCTTCTCTCCACTTTCCTAAATGGATACAGTTGAGTTTAGGTTATTCTGTCAATGAAAAGGTTAAAGGAAGTGAAAATTATTTCTCGACTACTACACAGGAATACCATGCGTATTCTCAATTTCTTTTCAGCTTAGATTTCGATTTTTCGCAAATGAACATACGCAACAAGTCCCTTAAAAAAGTGCTTTCCATTTTCAATACTTTAAAAATTCCCTTCCCTGCATTGAGTTTTTCTCAAAATCAGATTCATTTTCACCCCCTCTATTTTTAAATAAAAAAGCCGCATCCTTTACAGACACGGCTTTCATTCTAATTCCTCTAATCAAGGTTTATTCTTCAAATTTCTTTAAGAGGATACTGGCAATATGTCCTCCAAAACCAAAGGTGTTAGACATTGCATACTTCACATCTCTTTCTATCCCTTTATTCAATGGGAAATCGAAAGCATCCTTGTATTCCTCTTCTATATTCTCTGTATTCGTTGTTGGAGGAACCATATTGGTTTGCACTGCCTTTACACAAGCAATTCCTTCCACAGCTCCTGCAGCTCCTAACAAGTGACCTGTCATGGATTTGGTACCTGAAATTGTTAAACTAGGATTTTCTCCAAACACACGCTTTGCAGCAATTAACTCTGAGATATCTCCCAAGGGTGTGGAAGTTGCGTGCATATTTAAATAATCCAAATCTGTCGCTTTAATTTCGGCTTCTTCTAGAGCTAAACTCATCCCTAATACCGCACCATCTCCTTGAGGGTGAGTTCCTGTTAAGTGATAAGCATCAGCAGCCATTCCACCACCAACTACTTCAGCATAGATTTTCGCACCACGTGCTTTAGCATGTTCGTACTCCTCTAAAATCAAGGCCCCTGCACCTTCACCCATCACAAATCCATCTCTGTTTGGATCGAAAGGTTTAGAAGCTGTTGCTGGATGATCATTATTCGTTGATAACGCTTTAGCAGAACCAAACCCACCAATAGTAGCTTCGTTTATCGCTGCTTCAGATCCACCCGTAATGATCATATCTGCTTTGTTCCACTTAATATAGTTAAAGGCATCTATCATTGCTGTTGTTGAAGTGGCACATGCGGAAACCGGACAGTAATTCACACCTCGTAAACCATAGCGCATTGAAATAACTCCGGCTGCTATATCTACAAGTATTCTTGGTATAAAGAAAGGAGAAAAACGCGGTGTTCCATCTCCCTCTGCATATTCCTTAACTTGATCTTGAAAGGTTTGAATTCCACCATTTCCAGATCCCCAAATCACTCCAATTCTATCTTTGTTAAGTGTATCAAAATCAACTTCACTATCTTCTACAGCTTGCTTTACACTCACCAAAGCATATTGCGTAAACTTATCGTAAGTCTTGATTTCTTTACGGTTGAAATGTTCTTTTTCGTCGTAGCCTTTTAATTCACATGCAAATTTCGTTTTGAACTTAGATGTATCAAAGGATGTAATATTGGCACCTCCATTTTTTCCTTCTAAAAGTGCGTTCCAATATTCCTCTACATTATTTCCGATAGGAGTTAAAGCTCCCATTCCTGTTACAACTACTCTTCTCATAGTTTAAAATTTAGGCTGCAAATATGGTTAAAAAAATGAAGCAAATTTTGTTATTTTACGACAAGGGCCATCATCAAGTACGCGCTTACGACAAGCTGCGCTGCCATGTTGACCGATAATAAGTGAAGGCATAACTATTGATAAATGAAAACCGTGAAAAGATTCAACTACGTCAACGATGGTAACATGCTAGAGGCACTGCTCTACCCTTTTTTATTGTTATTGGTTTTATGGAGCGTGTACCTTATGGACTACACCTTTCATTTGGATCTCTATAAATATGGCGTACTCCCCAAAAGCATGGAAGGGTTAAAAGGAATCGTATTCATGCCCTTTATCCACTCTCAAAGAGATTTCACACACATCGTTAACAATTCCATTCCTACTTTTGTATTACTTGCTGCTCTCATCTATTATTACAGAAAGATTGCTCTCTACGTCCTCCTAGCGATTTGGATTGGTGGAGGCTTTTTACTGTGGAACATTGCCCCAAATACAGGAAGTTACCATATTGGGATATCAGGTGTGATATACGGACTCTTTTCTTTTCTTTTTGTAAGTGGTATTTTCAGGAAAAGAACTCCCATGTGGGCGATATCACTTTTTGTTATTTTTCTCTACGGAAGTTTGATCTGGGGTATCTTTCCAACAGAAAAACCAATATCCTGGGAAGGACACCTCTTTGGATTTTTGGTGGGTATTATTGCAGCTATTGCCGCCAGAAAGCAAGGCCCCAAACCTTTAAAGTATTGGTATGAAATTGAGCAGGACATGGGAATTGAACCACCCGATTTAGAGGGCATCTACAAAGAAAATTTACGGCGTGCTCAAGAAAGAGAAGAAATGCGCAAAGCTCAAGAGGAACAACAAATTAAAGCACAGAATGTGGTGTATTACTACATTCCTAAACAACCTGAGGAAGATAAAGATCAAAACACTGAGCAGTAGCCTTTGAACATTCTGTCCAGTTATCAAAGGGAAACTCCAAGATGATTAGTCCGGCTGTAGGTAGCATCAAAGGTTCATCTAAAAAGTACATCGCCAAATCTGATATACCATTATTGTGTCCGATGATCAGCATATCCTCCTTCCCTTGTTGCTCCCAGACAAACTTCATCATCTCCGCTCTTGAAGCTAAATACAATTCAGATCTTAACATAAACTCATGTTCTCCGAGCGCATCTTTGATTAAATCATACGTATGTTTTGTTCTTTGAGCAGATGAACAAAATACCTGAGGTAAATGAAAATTATTCTCCTTAAAGTATGTAGAAAGCAACTTACATTGACGTAAACCTTTGTCCATCAAATCCCTGTCAAAATCATTTTGATTCTTCTCAGCTTTCGCTGTTTTAGCATGTCTTAATAAAAATAATTTCATAAATAATGACTTTTGTTCCAACCTTATAAATATAAATAACGTTGAGGACTTTGAGGAGAAACTGAAGAACTATAAAGATAAATACATTCTCTTTCGTAAAATTTGATTAATTTGCAAATGCTAAACAGAATCAAAGGGATAAATAACTATATGCACATTGATACAGAATTATTGATTGCATGCGCTAAAAATGACCGTAAAGCTCAGAAGAAGCTTTACGAAGCGTGTTATGTGTTCCTGATGCCCAAATGTTTGCAATATCATAAAAACGAGGAGGACGCTCGCGCCATCTTTAATAAAGGTTTCTATAAGATTCTGAAAAATCTAAGTAAAATAGATTTAGAAGAAGTAATGTTTGCAGCATGGTCGAAAAGAATCATGGCAAATACCTTAATTGACGATTATAGAAAGAATAAAAATTACAAAACAAATATCAACGTAAAAGACAGTGATCAAGAATTGGATTACCACGCAAGTTCGAGTACGAATGAGGCGGTAAACTCATTTGGTCAAAAAGACATTATGCAGTTATTGGAATATTTAAAGCCTGCTGCAAAACAAGTCTTCTTAATGTACGTTGTAGAAGGATATAATCACCGAGAAATTGGTGAAATGCTCAACATGTCTGAAGGAACTTCCAAATGGCATTTGAGTACTGCGAGAAAAGAATTAAAAGAAAGATTAGAAAAATTAACTGAAGCTGAGTTAAGAACAAAAGTTGTATGAGTTTAACCGATAAAGATATAGATCAGTTGTTCAGAGAAGCAGCCAATTCGGCCCCACAAGTTGAGTTTAAAGACGCTTATTGGGACGAGATGAATGCTTTTTTAGATCAGGAAGAGAAAAGTAAGAGAGGTATCTACTCTATGCTTTCTGTTGGTATACTTGCTTTGATTGGTATTGGATCATTATTGTTGATCCCTAACCAAAACAAGTATGACAACAGTGTTGTGGCAGAAAAGTTGGATACGTTTGTTTCTACACCTGATAATATTGTTGCCCTAAAAGCAGCAAAACTTAAAGAGAACACTTCTAAGCAGGAAGTAAAAACAGCTTTCAACAAGAAGGAGGCTAGGAATTCTATTACATCAGTTAATGGTGAGAAGAAATCTATCTTAACTACACAGTCTGCTGTAGAAAATACGAACAAGCAAGTTTCTATTAAGGAAGATAAGCCTGAGAATTTCACTTCTCCATTTATTTCTGCTAAGGAAACAAGTAAGAATGAAAAACTATCAGCAATAGCGATTCCTGAAAAAGAGATTACTCAAGTCCAAAAATTAACGACTCAAGAAACGAATACTAATACGAATAAAGTTGATGTTTCTGAGAATGTTTCGCCCAAGCCAGTTTTATTAAAACCAGTAGCAGATCCTTTTGCGAACTTTGGAAAAAGTATAGAAAGACTGCATGTTGATGATCAAGGACCTCTATCTCAAACCTTTAACCCAAATGCAGATTTAAGTAATCTATTAGATTTTAAAAACTTGCAACGTTTGAAAGATAGAATGTATGTAGAGTTAGGGGTAGGAATCTCTGATAACTACAACAGTTCTATTGCAGGAAGATCTTTTGTATATAATGGTGCATTGAATTATGAATTCAGAAAAAATTGGTTAAGAGTTAGAGCGGGTATAGGAGCTAACTTAACTACAAACGCTAATATCACCTATACGACGGATGCTAAAATCTATGATTTCGGTAGTAGAAATTCGTCAAATGAACTTGTATACAAGGAACTCTACGATCTTTACTTACCATTAGAAATTGGTGCAAGTTTCAAGAAAGTGAGTTTTGGTGTTGGATTTAAATACAACTTCCTCAACCACTCTCGTGCTGAATTTAGAACTTACCAAGATGGTGCATTAGATGAAGAAGGTGTATACTACGGTTTAACTGAAGGTTTAAAACAAAATACTTCTAGTGCATACTTCTTTGTAGAGCGTAACTTATTTAGCCGCGTAGATTTAGGAATTAAAATGGGTACCTACCTTAATTCAAGAGCAACTTTTACAGAGCAGCTTGACATGGTTGGTCCGAACATAACTCCTAAATACGGATTTGTGTACTTAAAGTATAATTTTAGAAAATAATGAGTAGAATTTCTACCATATCGATACTTATTCTATTACTCGTTTTTACGGCTTGTAAAAAAGATGAAATGCCCGAATTGGTTGAATCCAATGACCCTGTTTTCATGGTCAAAGGAAAAATTGGCCAAGAAGACATTAAAATTGTAGCTGGAGATGACAACCAATATATGTACACTGGTTTTAGTGAACGTAATGGTGTGGACCTTTTCTACGGAGACATTAGCAATGAAAATTCTTCGTTTAAACTATCGATTCACGATGGTAATTTAGATAACGAGCATTTAGAATTGATTACCAATAAACCTCAATTCCGTTTTACAAGAAATGCTGTGCAGCCAACTTTTCAGTATGCAATAGATTCTTTTGCAAATAGCGTAAAAATTGCCGCAATTGATTGGTATGTAGATGGTGATTATTATTCTTCGAATTCTATTACACTATACGATCATGGTTTATTCAACATTTGTGCTGAAGTTACCTATGAAGATGGTGAAGTTGCAAAGCTTTGTAATGATGTTATTCTGGGATACGAAAAACATGCGATAGGTCAACCGGTACACATCGTAGGTTCTACAGGTAGGTTACGAGTATTCAATAACACTGTTTACCCTATTGATAACGTTGAATGGTATATCAATGGAACATTATTCTCTGACGCAGTTGAATTATCAACATCTGCTTTTACAGGAAGGGTTCCCATTACCGTTATCGTGAAATACAGCAATGGTGTTGAGAGAACGAAATCTATCATAGTAGATTTTGACTTAGAAGGTAAATTTATTCAAGACTTTTCTTTTGCTGAAAATACAAACCCATTAAATAACGACTACAGTATAGATTTACGTTTCAACATCAACGGAGAAACATGGATCAGTAACATTCCAGAGAACGACAGTACTTTCATCGATATTAATAAGTACATGAAGTACAAAAATAACGTGGATGGTATTCCTGTTTCAATCGCAGAAGGGGTTATTAATTGTAAGCTAAAACGACTTTCAGACGGAATGATTAGAGATGCAGAATTGGAAATGACCTTTGGTTTTCCTGAAAATTTCTAATTCATGCAAAAGTTTCTGACGCTTCTTGGTCTTCTATTAGTAAGTGGAGTAAGTACTGCACAAATCACTTTAACGGCATCAGATTTTCAATCGAGTTCAGGAACAGAGTTCTATTCTGTAACTAATTCAAATGTCGATTTTTCTTCAACTGGAGCTAATTACAATTGGGACTTCAGTAATCTAAATGAAATCAATCAAGATACTTTAACGTACAATTCCATTTCTCAAGCTTCATTTTTGGTCCAAGCTGTTTTTGGTCTCTTCGGTAGCTCAGATTATCAAGCCAATTACTTTACCGAAAATCAAGCTTTTGCTCTGGCCAACATTCCTCCAACATTAATGCCTATTACCATAGACCAAGTTGATGAATATATTAAGGTTGACAACAATGCTATTACAAAAGTAGGATACAGTGTAAGTATTCAAGGTCAAGGTATTCCTTTTGCTTCAGACACGATTGAAAGACTTTATAAACTTCCTTTAACTTATGGTGATATCGATTCATCACGCGCATATACATCCTTCGATTTAAACCCGATATATGATGCACAGCTCAAACAATACGTCCAACATTATTCTGAAGTGGATGGCTACGGAAGTATTACCACCCCCTATGGTACATTCAATTGTTTACGCGTACATCATATTATTGAAGAGTTAGATTCAGTATATGTATCTATTAGTGGAGGTGCAGGAACATGGTACGAACTCCCCCTGCCAACGAAGCACGTATATGAATGGTGGACCAATAACGAAGACATCCCTTTGTTGCGTATTGAAACAAATGAAAGTTTCGGAATACAAACAATTACTAGCACACAGTACAAAGACAACATTTCTGTTGGAATCCAGAGCTTTGAAACCGCATTGAACCTTGAGATTTACCCCAACCCAAGTTCTACTGAAGTAAATTTCTCTCAACAAATTGATCATCTAAACATGTACACAGCTACAGGGGCATTAGTTCTTTCGAAAGAAAATGTATCCATGATTAACGTTTCTTCATTCCCAAAAGGAGTTTACCTTTTAGAAATTACCCTCAAGGGGAAGAAAAAACAAGAACGACTCGTCATTCAATAACCCTCTTTATTCACTTATGTTCTTATCTTTGCCCTAAAGGCAAACTAGTCTATCGCTGCTCCATTTGGAGGAGAGGAAAGTCTGGGCAGTAAAGAGCACCGTACTTCCTAACGGGAAGGGTTCGTTTAACGAATACAGAAAGTGCCGCAGAAAATAAACTACCTCGTTTACGGGGAAAAGGTGAAATGGCGAGGTAAGAGCTCACCGCGCTTATGGTGACATAAGTGGCAGGGTAAACCTTACGGACTGAAAGATCATGTATACCGAGGCGCACAGAAATGTGCTAAGAATTGCTCGTTCGACTCGGAGGGTAGATCGATAGATGCTAAAGGCGACTTTAGTACTGGATAAATGATAGACACCTTTCTAAGGACACAGAACCCGGCTTATGGTTTGCCTTTTTTTTACTCTACATCCATCAAGCTTCCTACTTCAACACGGTATTTTTCAATCACGTTTACAAAAGCTTTTGGATTGTCAGTTGCTTGAAGTGTAATAAAGAAATCACCTTTGTAAAAACTACATTTAACCACTTTATAACTTCCTTTTTCTGTTGGAACCATCTTTGTATCACTCGGTCTAACAAGTCTACCTTCGAGCACATTAATTCCTCCTGTTAAATCACCTACGTATTCATTGATAGGATTTTTATAAATATTTTCAGGAGTATCAAATTGAACGATTTCTCCTTTTTGAAGAATCGCTATTTTATCCGCCATTTCCATGGCGTCATCAGGATCATGTGTTACAAGGATAGACGGAATATTCTGTCTTCTTAAGATGGTAGATATTTCACTCCTTACCTTTCTCTTCAGCGATTGATCTAGACTCGAAAAAGGTTCATCCAGTAATAACAAATCCGGATTTACAATAATACTTCTAGCAATGGCAACACGTTGTTGTTGTCCACCCGATAATTGATGGGGTCTTTTCTTTGCATGTTCTGTTAACTCGAAAATACTTAAAAAATCATTCAACAAAGCCTCATTTTTATCGCGTAAACCATAGGCTATATTTTGCTTTACATTCAAATGCGGAAACAAGGCATAATCTTGAAAAATAACACCAATATTCCTATGCTCTGTTTTTAAAAAAGTAGAAGCATCTTGCATTACCTTTTCATTTACCATTACATTTCCTGTATTGGCAAATTCCAATCCGGCAATAATACGCAGCAAGGTTGTTTTACCAGAGCCACTTTCTCCAAGTAATGCCACAATTTCATTTTGTTCTATGGCAAAACTCACCTCTTTCAATACTTGCGACTTACCGAAGGACTTGGTAATATTTTCTAACTTAAGATAACTCATTTTGTAGATTTATTAGAGCGCATTAATACCAAAGAAACCACCACTCCCAAAGCTATTAACAATAATGCATAGGGTGCTGCATCTGTAACACTTTCTGCTACTTTCGCTTTCTTATAAGCCTTTGTTGCCAAAGTTTCAAAATTGAAAGGTTGAAGAATAAGGGTTAAAGGTAAATCTTTCAAAACATCTATAATGACCACAGCAAAAGTGGTAAATATTCCAAACTTTAAAATGGGAAAATTCACCCTTAAAAAAGTTGCAAAACTTGATTTACCCAAGACTCTGGAAGCATCGGGCAAGGCATCTGGTAACCGGGCATAATTCGCTTCTAAAGTATTATACCCCACAGCCATAAAACGAATGACATAGGCCATACTTAAAAGGAATAAACTTTCAATTCCCCAGGCATAAAAATCACCATCTTCTTGCATGAAAAAAGCAAAGCCTAAAACGGCAACACCTATCACTGCACCGGGAATAGCATATCCCAAAGTAGATAGATTCGCTATTAAACTCGATTTCCAGCCCTTGTTTAAGTATTTATTATACAAGAGTAATAAAGTAATGATTACGATAACTAAAGCAGGAATAATGGCTACCCTAAACGATTCTAAGGTTGTACTAAATAATTCCTCATCCACCAGAGATTTCGGCGTAAAAAAAGAAAGATATATCAATTGAGCTACAGGCACTACAAACCCCAAAAAGAAAGGAAGAAAAGCCAAAAAAGAAAACAACATGGCTTTGGGACCTTTGAGCTGCTTTAATTGAAAATCACTGCTGTTTTTCTTATCGGAAACACGCTTCATATTTCTATATACAAAAAGACTTCCGAAGATCACCGAAATAAAAACAAAGGCCAAGGCACTCAAGTAAAGCGAACCTGAAAAATCCATTTGTTTCGCTTGAAAAATTCCGGCTGAAAAGGTTTTTACATTAAAGTAGCTCACCGCACCGTAATCGTTAATTACTTCCATGATCACCAAAACAGTTCCTCCTAAAATTGAAGGTATTGCCAAGGGTAAGATTAAGGTAAAAAAGCGTTTCATACTCGAAACACCTAAAGTAGATGCTGCTTCTGTTATCGCTTTATTCTTACTTGAAAAATGTAAAAGACTAGAAGAATACACGTAGGGGTATAATGCGAATCCCAAAAAGACCATTAACCAACCTTCCGTTAACACGTTCACATCCCATGCAAAAATTTCTTTGGGTGTAAAGAACAGCATAGACAACTTCGTAAAGCTTCCTGTAAAAGAGAAAATACTTGCATAAACAAAGCCCATGATATATGTAGGAATCGTTAATGGAAGTACATTGGCTTTTTCTAAAAACCTTCGAAGCGGGAAATTAAAATTGGCAACAAAATAAGCAGTAGGAACAGCTAAGAGTATACTCACGGCACTTACGCCAAGAATCATGCGCAGTGTAGTGTAAATTAAATCTGGCAACACATATTCTTGAATGTGCTGAATATTTTCATTTGTACCATCGGCAAAACCCTCTAATACAAAAAGGAGAGGAATAAAAATTATTCCTCCCACAATTGCGGAGACAACGCCCCAAGTTCTATATTTTTTACTTTTGAAATTCAATTACTTCCAACCCGCTTTATCAAACATTTGAATAGCCGTAGCATTCAACGCTCCAATTTGTTGTAAAGATAAAGTGTCTTCTTTGAAAGTTCCCCAAGATTGAACCAACTCACTCGCCGGCACATTCTTATTTACTGGGAATTCGTAGTTAGCTTCTGCCAATTGCTCTTGCGCTTTTTCTTGTGCTAGGAACTCTATCAACTTCAATGCATTCTCTGCGTGTTTAGCACCATTTAATATTCCTAAACCACTGATGTTAATGTGTGTACCTCTACCCGCTTGGTTTGGGAAGAAAATATTTACAGACTCACCCGCTTCTTTTTCCAAAGCATCCTGAGAATTCAATAGTTTACCTATGTAGTACGTATTAACAATAGCTAAATCCGCCTTTTCCGCAAATACAGCTTTCACCTGATCTCTATCATTTCCTGATGGTTCTTGGTACATGTTATTTACCACTCCAGTTGCCCATGCAAGTGCTGCTTCTTCTCCATTGTTTGCAATGATAGATGCTAATAATGACTGGTTGTACACATTGTTGGATGCTCTAACAGCAATTTTTCCTTGCCATTTTTCATTCGCTAAATCCTCGTAAGTTGATAACATAGATGTATCTACTCTATCCTTAGCATAAGCAATAATACGCGCTCTTTTTGTTAAACCGTACCACTTCCCGTTTTCTTCTCTCAGGTATGCTGGAATGATAGAATCTAAAACAGCCGATGATGAATTTTGAAAAAATCCTGCCTCTTGTGCTTGGTATAAACGCGCAACGTCTGCCGTAAAGTAAATGTCAGCAAAACCTCTGTCACCTTCATTTTTCATTCTAGACAATAACTCCTCAGAGTTACCAGGAAGTATATTTACTTTAATTCCTGTCTCCGCTTCAAACAAATCATACAAAACTCTATCTACTTCATAGTGACGATCTGTGTAGATATTCAACTCTTCTTGAACTGCTTCTACCTCTTTTTCAACTTCTTTAGTTTCTTCTTGTGAAGAACCACAAGATCCCAGTACAAATGCCGAAGCAAACACTAGTGTTAAGGTGCTAAATTTAATCTTCATTATTGTGTTTATTATCGTATAAAATTTCTTCAATTTGTCCACAAATATAAGCTTTTGAATTAAGGATGTGACTACCTTTTTTATGGTAATATATTGATTAACTTTGCAGAAAATACAGCACAGTGAGTCAAGAAGAAAAAAACAAAAAGGCAGAGAAAGAAGCTTTAAAACTGAAGCAATTACTTATTCAATTGAATACAGGTGATACAGATCAGCAAATCAAGGCTTTAAAATCTTTACAAGTTCACGGTCAGCCTAAAATGGTTGAAGCACTTGTTCGCAAACTAGACGGTGATATTGAAGAAAAGGTAGAAAAAGAAATTATAGAATTTTTCTGCTCTATCAAAGACACAGGAGTTGTTCCTTTCATCATGAACATCATTAATGAAAATCAATTCCCAAATCAACGTCAGAAATTATTAAATACACTTTGGAACTCTAAAGTAGATTACTCTGAGTATTTACAAGATTTCGTAAACATTGCTGTTAATGGAGATTTCATGGATGCTTTGGAAGCCATCACAATCATCGAAAACTTGGAGGGTCCTTTCGAGGAAGAACAAGTATTGGAGTCGCAATTGCATTTAACGCGTTACATAGAGAATGGAAAAACGCAAGATGAACAAAAAGCGTATTTAATCAGTGAGATTACTGTAAAATTACAAGAAATAGAAAGAGGATTGGGGGCTTAGTTGCCTTCTTCCTCTTTTGGAATTACATACAACTTAATTCGAAGCTTTTCTTTCTTTTTCGCATTAGAGCTAATCACTATCACCCTATCCTGCCAATAAAACTTCCCATTTGTATCAAAACTTACCTCAAAAAAAGAAGTGTCTCCGGGTGCGATAGGTTCCGTTGTAAATTTTGTTTTGGTACAGCTACAACTAACATCTGCAGCATAAATAAACAAAGGAGCATCACCTGAATTCACAAAATAAAATTTATGTTTAGCTATCTCCCCTTCTTTGAAGTCACCCAACTTTACAGTGGTTTTCTCCAAAAAATGAAACTCCGCCTCCTGACCGAAGCCAAGGGCGGAGTTCAAAGCTATAAATATGATCGCGAAATATAGCCTCATCAATATATTAGTTTGCTGGTGCTCCAGTTCCATTTGCTGGTGCTCCACCTTGCGCTGGAGACTTCACTACACCTTTAATTCTGATTACCATAGTTGGAGAATTCACTGCGTTAGAAGTTAATGTAACGCTTTTTGAGAATTGACCAGCTCTTTTAGTATCGTACTTCACTTTAATTACTCCAGTTGCTCCTGGTGCAATTGGTTCTTTTGGCC
>NZ_JBVCPV010000022.1:0-22430 GCF_057456495.1 Lishizhenia sp.
GGGTAAAAAACAAAAGAAGTTTTCTCCTACCATCATCTATTTCTTTTTAGGAAAATTGGGGTGTTTGAATAAATTGAAAGCCTGCTCTACATGGCGCTCTTCATGATATGCCACATACAATAGAGCATCTCCCATACGTAAACGGACGATACGAGATAACGAAATAGGAACTTTGGTTCTTCTTAAATTAATATGTTTTGCACCTTCTAGGATCTTTAAAAATCGATCTTGACCTGTTACAAACTCTTCAATATCATTACCGGTTACCATACTTGGATCAAGGCTAGGATTGTAGTTCTTTTGCGCATTGAACTTTCGTTTCACATTCTTTGCTCTTCCTAATTTCATACTTTTCCAAGCTGATTTTCCAAGGGGAGAAGATACAAAGGGAGCTTTTGCTTCCCTGAATTTCGTGTTTTCAATTTTATCTTCGAAAACAGGGTGGTAATATTTAGCAAATTGATTGAGATGGGCAAAAATCTCTAATAGATTCCAAGTGTGCTCATTTGGGCGCCAAGTTTTCTGCTTGTCGCTCAAGTGTTTAAACTTTGATTGGATTCTTTTGATTTGTTCTTGACTCAATTGTGTCAGCTCGTCCACCCAGCTATTTAATACCACTGTTTTCATTCTTTATATCTTCTGAATCAAAAATAACATCAAATTCTAATAGCGCAAGATAAATAAGGCCTTTTTGTAGAGTTTTCTTGAGCATTATTTTCTGAGTTACTTTCCGCATGTATATTGCCAGATTTCTTTTTATTTTCGCAAGTGAATTAAAGATGTATATCTGATGGAAAAACCTTTGATATTAGTAACGAATGATGATGGTGTAAACGCAAAAGGAATTCGTTCTTTGGTAGAGGCCGTTCAAGAGTTTGGAGATGTGGTAGTTGTGGCTCCCGATAGTCCGCAAAGTGGAATGGGACATGCTATTACTGTGAATAAACCCCTTCGATTAACAGCTTCTACTGTATTTGAAGGGATAGAAGCTTACACATGTACAGGTACGCCGGTAGATTGTGTAAAACTCGCCATCTATGAAATCTTTAAGCGCAAACCAGATATTCTTGTGTCAGGTATCAATCACGGGGATAATTCTTCTTCAAATGTTTTGTATTCTGGAACTATGTCTGCAGCTGTAGAAGGAGCTATGGAGTCGATCCCAAGTGTTGGTTTTTCTTTGTTAGATCACGGTTCTGATGCAGATTTTACGACTTCAAAAGTTGTGGTAAAGAAAATGATGCAACAATTGTTGACCCAGAAGTTTCCCTTGGGAACGTGTCTGAATGTTAATATTCCGAATTGTTCTGTTGAGGAACTGAAGGGACTTAAAATTTGTAGACAAGGAAAGGCACATTGGGAAGATAGGTTTGACAAACGTTTGGATCAATTTGGTAAACCGTATTACTGGTTGACAGGTGAGTTTAAAAAAGTAGACAAAGGGTCAGAGGCAGATACCTTAGCTTTAGATCAAAATTGGGCGAGTGTTGTTCCCATTCAATATGATATGACTGCCCACCATTTAATTCCTGAACTAACTGAATGGGATTTATAGATTATGAGTTTTAAGCAAAAAATAGATAAACCGCTAGTAGGTGGAATTGTTGCATTGGTTTTGCCAGTGCTTGGTTTTCTGTTCTTTAAAGAATTGAATTATGCGCATAAACCATGGGATCAACTATGGAGGTTTATGAAGGCCAGTGCGAATAATAGAAATGAGTTAGTGATCTTTCCTTTAATCCCTAATTTAGTCCTCTTTTACTTTTCAAATTATCAATGGAGGTGGGATAAGTTTACCCAAGGACTTGTGTTTGTTACAGTAATCTTGGGATTAGGAGTAGTGATTAGTTTAGTGGCATAGGATGGAACAGAAAAAGTTATACATAATTGCAGGTGAGGCGAGTGGTGATCTTCATGGGTCTAACCTCATTAAATCCCTGCAACAAAAAGATCCATCTGTATCCTACCGCTTTTGGGGAGGAGATAAAATGGAGTCCCAAACGAAACAGAAAGCTGTAAAACACATTCGTGATTTGGCTTTTATGGGCTTTGCCGAGGTGGTAATGAACTTGAGAACCATACTAGGGAATATCAATTTTTGTAAAGAAGATATTTTAAAGTTTAGGCCAGATGCAATTGTAATGATTGATTATCCCGGATTCAACCTTCGAATAGCTGAATGGGCAAAGGAACAAGGGATTAAGGTTATCTACTATGTTTCTCCACAGATCTGGGCCTGGAAACAAAATAGAGTGCATAAAATAAAGAAGGTAGTAGACAAAATGTTTGTTATCCTTCCTTTTGAAACTGAGTTTTATCAGCGCTTCGATTATGATGTAGAATATGTTGGACACCCTTTGTTGGATGCAATACATCAATACAAAGCCAATAATCACCCCGTTTTTGAAAATGATGATAAAGAGATTATTGCCTTATTACCGGGGTCTAGAAAACAGGAAATTTCGAGAAAATTACCGGTAATGTTAGAGGCAATAAAAGACTTCTCTAATTACAGAGTAGTTATTGCGGGAGCTCCTTCCTTAGAGGAAGAGTTCTATACTTCTTTTCCATTGCCTAAAGGAAGCGAAATAGTTTTTGGAAAAACCTACGATGTATTAAACGTGGCTACGGCTGCATTAGTAACATCGGGCACAGCTACATTAGAAACGGCTTTGTTTAAAGTTCCTCAAGTCGTATGTTACAAGGCTTCACCTATTTCTTATCACATTGCAAAACGATTGGTCAAAATCAAGTATATTTCTTTGGTAAATTTGATTTTGGATAAACTATGCGTGGTAGAACTCATCCAAGGAGAATGTAACCCTAAACGTATCGCGTCCGAATTGAAAGCTGTTTTACCCGGTGGAAAGAAACGAGAAGAAGTACTCAAGGATTATCAGGAGTTGGCAAAACTTTTAGGAGGTGGTGGAGCCTCTGATCGTATTGCTGATGGAATATTAAAGACAATATAATTTACAGCTAGTGAAGACACTTATTACCATATTCTTTTCTCTTTGTCTGAGCGCATTGTTCGGTCAAGAAATGAGAATAGGTGTAGTAAGATCTCACGATGTAGACCGCGTCATCTTTTCTTACTTTAATGGCAGTTATAATGTTTACGGTGATACAGCGCGATTAAAAACCATCTTACCTAATGAATTTGTTGATATCCGCTACAGGTCCAACGATAAGGTGGAATTGCTTTTTGGTGTTCAATCCTTGGGAGTGTTCGATTCCATTCAACTCAAACAAACGGGTAAGGATTATGGATTGCGATTAACGCCAAAATCGCCCAACAGACATGAAAAGCAATACTTGGATGATTTTGTGATTTTCGCAAAGCGTGGACATTTGACCCTCGTGAACCTTGTACAAGAACATCATTATTTAGCCGGTGTGGTTGAATCTGAAGGAGGAGGTGGTAAACCTTTGGAATATTATAAGGCGCAAGCCGTAATTTCTAGAACTTATGCCAGGGATAGATTGGATAGGCACAGAAGGGATGGTTTTCAATTGTGTGATCAAGTGCACTGTCAGGCGTATCATAACCGACAGAAATATACTCCTAGTATAGACACGGCGGTTCAAGCAACTTCTGGAGAAGTGATGGTGGATGAACACAATCATATGGTGGAAGGTTTTTTTCATGCCAATTGTGGTGGACAAACGACTTGGACAGATTACGTTTGGCGTCATCGAATTCCTTATTTGGCACCTATTCAAGATAGTTTCTGTATATACACGGTTCAAGCCAATTACACCAAGCGAATACCGAAAAGTGAATGGAGAAATTATTTGGTGAATCAATTAGGCTATCCAGAAAAAGACCCTGTTTATGGTCCTTTACTTTACAATTTTATTCAATATGATAGACAAAAGTATTTTCAAGATGAAACTACAGGAATAAAGTTAACAAGTCTACGTTACAAGTTTAAACTGAAATCTACCTTTTTCTCGTGTTATGAAGATGGGGATGATGTAGTGATAGTAGGAAAAGGATATGGGCATGGTGTAGGACTGTGTCAAGAAGGTGCGATGGAGATGGCAAAGAGAGGATTTACCTATGATCAAATATTAAAGTTTTACTTCTCAAATATCGAAGTGATAGGGAATTATAACGAAATCTTTTTTACCCAAGAAAACCCACAAAAAGATAATGAACTTTTGTAGGTTGGTAACTTCTCATCTTATTTCCTTTTAATTCCATGTATTACTTGTGAATTCTTACTAATTTTGTTTTATAAGCTAAAGATCGAAGGAGATTAGAGAATGATAGATGAAAGAAGACTAACAACAGAAGAAAAGGCACTTAAAATCAATTTAAGTACTGATATCTACGGTTCTTTCGCCGAAATTGGTGCTGGACAAGAAGTAGCGGCTAATTTTTTTAAGGCAGGAGGTAGTTCGGGAACCATTGCTTATACCCACTCAGCTTACGACATGACTGTTTCTGATGCCAAGTATGGTAAGGCACATCGTTATGTTTGTGAGGATAGATTACTTACTATGTTAACAACGGAGTACGAGTCGTTAACAATGAATCTTCCGGATAGAGCACCAGATACGAAGTTTTTTGTATTCAGTAATACAGTAGAATCTTTAAACTATCATAAAACTAATCAAGGTCAAGGTTGGGTAGGTCTTCGCTTCCAATTAACACCAGAAAGTGAGCCTAACGATATTATTTTGCACGTAAAAATGCACGATAATAGCAACCGAGCACAGCAAGATGCTTTGGGTATTTTAGGGGTTAACCTAATTCATAGTGCCTATTTCCTATCACATGATATGAATGAATTTCTAGACGCTTTGGTACATCGTTTACCTAGAGAGCGTATGGAAATTGATATGTTGCGTGTTAATGGACCAGACTTCGAAGATGTAGATAACCGTATTATTGCATTAAATCTTGTAAAAAGAGGTTTAACGGATGCTACGATGTTTGACTTGACTGGAAATGTATTACAACCAGCAGCAGCCTTATATAAAAAGAATATATTGTTGATGCGTGGGCGTTTTAGACCTGTTACTAAGGTACACATTGACATGATAGAGGCGGGAGAAAAATTATTCCGCAAAGAACCAGATGTAAAAGAGGATAATGTAAGAGTGGTGTTTGAGTTAACGCTTAAAGATCTTACGGCAGACGGTAAAATATCAGATAAAGACTTCGTAGATAGAGCAGAGCTTTTAGGTTCTTTAGGTTACACTGTTATGATCTCTAACTACTTGAAACACTACAAGATGGTTGACTACCTTTCAACCATTGCTAGAGGTAAGCAAATGGGTGTTTTAGTTGGTATATATAACCTTCAGACTATTTTCGATGAGAAGTATTACGATAATCTACCAGGTGGTTTATTAGAAGCTTTTGGTAGAGGATTTGGTCATAAAGTGAAAATGTATGTTTACCCAGCGAGAGATGTTGAGACAGGTGAATTGTACAAATTTGAAGATGTAAGAATTCCAGAAAAATTAAGAGGTTTACTGGATTTCATGATCGCTAATAACAAACTAGAAGGAATAGAAGAATACGACGAGAAATTGTTGCATATACTTTCAGACGATGTGCTTTCCAAAATTAAGGCAGGAACTAAAATTTGGGAAGAGGATGTACCACCAAGAGTGGTGAAAGCAATCAAATTCCTAGAGCTATTTGGTTATAAAAGGAAGAAAGAAAAAGTAACGCAAGATTAAAAATATTCAAAAGGAGGTAATTAAATACCTCCTTTTTTTATGTCCAATACTTGTAACAGTTAAAGCTTAGATGTCACCTTGAGTATAAAACTATTAGATTTTAAATCTAACCCTATTTCCAAATGCTAATCCTTAAGTTATGAGTGAGTTGTGAATCAGTCTTTATATGCTTGCATATAAGTATTTGTGCGAGAAGGAAATAGAGGTCTAATTTTACCCCAAGAAACTCTTCTATTCCTAGAAAAATTGCTATTTTAACTTCATCTTACTTCAAACTACTCCTTTTTATATTTACGTTGAATCCAATTACCTCTATTAGGTGATTGTGCCTCGTTAATTTATGGGATAAATCTAAATACGATAGTATGCATTATACACATGATTCAGAGGAAAAGAAGAGATTACAAGCTTTAAAAAGCTATTCCATTCTTGATACACTCCCAGAAGAAGATTATGACGGTATAACGAAGATTGCAGCGCAAATTTGTGGTACAGAAATCTCACTTGTAAGTCTTGTGGATGCGGATAGACAATGGTTTAAATCTATGCACGGTATTGATGTACATGAAACACCCAGAGAATATTCCTTTTGCTCCAGAGCTATTGTAAGTGAAAAATCAATCTATATTATTGAAAATGCTAAAGAAGACCCTGTTTATAAAAACAATCCGTTAGTTACGGGACCTCCGCATATCATGTTTTACGCAGGTGTACCCTTGGAAGGTACCGATGGATTTAAATTAGGGAGTTTATGTGTTATTGATTCTAAGAAAAAAGAATTGACACCTGAGCAAATTGAATCTTTGTTAGCCTTGGGAAGACAGGTTGAGAATTTATTAAAGCTCCGAAGAAATCAAATCGCTTTGGATGAGATGATAATGGAACTTGAATTTAAAAACGAAGCTTTAGAACAGTTTGCTTATGTTGCTGCGCACGATATTAAATCGCCTTTGAACAACATCAGAGCCTTGGTTGATTTAATCATGAAAAAAGACGGTGATTCGTTGAATGACGGAGTATTGACCAAGTTGAAAATGGTTGAAAATACGTCAGGTAAACTCAAAAGATTAGTAGATGCTTTACTTGAATATTCGCAGGTAGATGCCAAAGTGAATGAGTTAAAGGATGTTGATGTTGAAGAGGTCATGGAAACAATTGTAGGTTTACATGGAAACGAAAGTGTAGATATTAAAATAGATACAACCTTGGATAAAATATTCTTTAGCGAATTGTCCTTGTATCAAATCCTTCATAATTTGGTGGTGAATGCCATAAAGTACAATGATAAAGACAAGGCGCAGATAAAGATTAGTTTGAAATCGAAGGATGATTTATTTGTTCTTTCTGTTCAAGATAATGGAGTAGGGATTGCTCCAGAGAACCATGAGAAAGTTTTCGAGAGTTTTACGACTTTGAAGACCAAGGATAAATTCGGTAATTATGGTAGTGGTCTAGGACTTTCAATTATTAAGAAAATTGTGGAGCAATATCAGGGATTTATACATGTTGAAAGTGAAGTAGGTAAAGGAAGTACTTTTATTGTTGAAATACCCAAAGCGAATATTAAAAATTAATAGTCAAGCTTCCAGAATAGGAGAGGACTTCAAGAAAATATACATAGAAAAAAAGGGTGATCGTTCGATCACCCTTTTTTTTAAATTCTTTTTCTTCTAGGTCGCATGACGCGTTTTTGTTCAGATTCTTCTCTACTAGAGTTGTCTCTATCAGCGTTAAATGTTCTTTTAGGTCTATCTTTAAAGTTATTGGTTGGTTTTTTCTGGTTATCTGGTCGAGAACCTTTCGGTGATGCTATTTTAACATCCAAAGCTCTTCCATTCACTTCAACACCGTTCAAAGCTTGAATAGCAGCAATGGCCTGATCGGTGTCTTCCATCTCAACGTATCCAAATCCTCTCGATTTTTTTGTTTTCTTATCGTAAACAACATGGGCGTAACTAACTTCACCGAACTGAGAAAATGTTGCTTTTAAATCTTCTGAAGTAATACCAAAGTCTAAATTGGCAATAAAGATATTTGTCATCTAAAAATTATTAATCTAATGCAGTATGCACCACAAATGTACTGCTAAAAGTTCTTAACTCAAAATCAACAATAAATCTCTGTAAATTAATTCATAATTGTTAGAATATTATATTTGCTGTAAATATTTGTGGGTTATGAAGATATTGATGCTTTTAAGTGTTGCGTTAGTTGTTTTATCATGTAATAAGGTAGATCCAGAGGAGCAAGCTAAAATCGATGATCAAATTATTCAAGATTACTTGGAGACATTTGAAATTGTAGCTGAAAAACTGGATAATGGCTTGTACTATTCTGTAGAAAAAGCAGGAACGGGCGAATACCCTACTGAAAACTCTGATGTTCTCGTTGCCTACAAAGGTTATTTCACTAATGAAAGTGTTTTTGACGAAAGTGAGCCCGAAGGTGTTGCTTTTAATTTACAACAGGTGATTGAAGGGTGGAAGATAGGTATTCCGCTTTTCAAACAAGGTGCTAAAGGAACTTTGTATATTCCATCAGCTTTAGGTTACGGACCTTCAGGTGCAGGTTCTATTCCACCCAATCGTGTGTTGATATTTGATATTCACTTAATTGAGGTGTACTAATCTACTCCAAAGGAGTGAACATCATTGTGGTTTTCCTCAATTCCGTCTTTTAATTTTTTGATAATTCGAGTGAGTTCGAAAATGTCTGGCGTTGCATTGTTTTTTAACCAGGCAAATCCTTTGTACCCATTTTGTTCTCCATCGATGGCCTCAGCCATATAGTATAAGGCTGTGAAGTTGTTCATTTTAAGCCATTGTAAAGCTTGTTGGTTCCCTTCTGCTGCATTAATAAAAGCCATCAGGTGGGGATATCCATTTTTCATCAACCAATCTCTCGCTTCGTCCTTTAATTTAAGGGCATATGTAGCCATAAATAATTCTTCAAAACCATTTTCATTGAGGTAGTTCAACAAATCAGTGTTGCCCTCAATTGCCTTTGCCCAAGCAATGATAATCTTTGGGTGATAGGTAAGCTCCTTACTTTCTAGTTTTGTGACCTTTTGAATACTTACTTGTCTTTTTTCTTTACGCTTTTTATTGAAGAGTCCCATTTTCCTTTACTTGTAAAAATTTAACATGTGTTGAACCATTTCTTGCATTGCTTTAGGGATTACATTTTCCGTCCACGGGTGTTTGCTTTGGAAGGTGTGTCCCGCTCCTTCAATGCTTACAAATTCTCCTTTTGTTGCTAGTGCCAATGAACGAGAACAAGCGAGTTGAACAGCTTCATCCTGTGTTCCGTGTATGTGTAATGCAGGTTTTTCGAATTGTTTCAAGTTTTCTAAGATGTTTAAATCTTTTTCATGGTTGAAATAATCTGTGTAGAAGCTATAATAGTGAGGCATATCTTGCTGGGTACGGCTATTTTTAACCGTGTAAACACCCTGGTTTTTCCATTTGTCCAATGCTTCTCCTTGAATAAACCTGGAAGCGAAGTCATCTACCGAAGCTAAGGTTGTTAACGAAGAAACTGTAGAGGTTTGCGCTGCAACTAAACTGGCAATACCACCTCCTCTGGAATGTCCGATAACATGAATTTTGGCAGAAGGATACATATCGTGAAGTAAATTCACCATAGTATGCGCGTCATGTAATTCATAACTATACCGGTTTTGCGCAAAAGCATCCAAATCAGGAAAGTCTATTGGATTGTCTACGGTACCTCCGTTGTGACTAAAATTAAAGGCACAGTATCCAAATTTTTTAGCTGTGAAAGCACTTCCCATGAGCGACCAGGCTCCCCAGTCCTTATATCCTTTATAACCATGCATAAATAAAAGGATTTCGTTGTTCCAGGTATCTGGAATTTTTAAATCGTAGACAGATTTTCTACCTGCTGCACCTGTATAAATTTCGTTCACTTTGTCTATCCTCATTCTATTCACTGCTTAATCTTCAAAAATACCTTCTATTTACTAAAAATGATAACCTAAAACTACTATTTTTAGGCTGTAATGACGATAATGAGATTTTTTTTCGGAGCCTTGATTTTCTTAACTCTTTCTGGTTGTGGCGCTTCCTTGGGAGATCGTATAGATTCTAAGAATTTACATGTATACTACATGGATGGAGTAAGTGCACAAGAGGCAGTAAATTTTGCTACATATTGGAGAGATAACGGTTTTGTAGGAGAAAAGAAACAAACCATACAACTGATCAAAAATGAGTATGGTGAGTTGTTGGTTAAACTCATTGAAGATAAGAAATACGAACTTCAGGGGTTGAGTTTAGATGAACAGGCGATGTTGTCGAAATTATCGCGTACACTAGAAAAAGAGGTGTTTAGTGATACTAAAGTGAGGGTAGTGCCTTGTGATAATACATTTAGACCTCTTGTAAAACAGTAATATGAAAATATCCGCATCTATATATTCAGATAAAAAACGTCCACTTAAGGAGGTTATAGAAGATTTAGTAGCACATAATGTAAACTTGTTGCATGTAGATTGCAATGATGATTTATCGGTTTTTAATGATATTGAAGCCATCAGAAGGTGGTGTGATTTGCCGATAGATTTGCATATAATTACTGAAAAACCTGAGCTTTATTACGATAAGTTAAGAGAGGTTCCTGTAGAGTACCTTACTTTTCAATATGAGCAACTGCCTCAAGATTTTAATTTACCCTTAGATATTAAGGGAGAAAAAGGTTTGGCCATTACAACACCAACATCTATTGAGGTGTTCAAAGATTTTGAAGATTTTGATTTCTTATTGGTCATGGCAACAATACCCGGACAAAGTGGCGGAGTGTTTGATCCAATCAATTTTCAGAAAATTAGAAACTTCAAAAAATTATACCCCCGAAAAGCAATTCATGTAGATGGAGGAGTGAATGCCGAGGTGTCTTTTATTCTCAGAAACTTGGGCGTTAGATCGAGTGTTTCGGGGAGCTACTTGTTTAAAAGTGCTAGTGTAGGAGAGGCTTTGATGAATTTGACCAATCGGGAGCATGTTTCCTCTTTTTGCGTGAAAGATTTCATGGAAATGCTCCACGATGACATATTTGTGTACATAGAAGGACTTAACTTAGAGAAGATACTTACAGCGATAGAAGTTGGAAATAAAGGGTTGGCCATCGTTAAAAATATAGAAGGTTTGTTCATGGGGATTATTACGAATGCCGATGTACGAAGGTTCTTATTGGCGAACATTACAGATATTTACTCGGCCGACGTAACAGAAATGATAAATAAAACACCGGTAGTTATTGAGGAAACAGCAACGGTTGAGGAAATGTTAAATCACGTGAAAGCACAAGCATTTCCCATCTCGTATTTACCTGCAGTATCCCAGGAAAATAAGGCTGTTGGAATGATTACTTTTGTAAACCTGATAAAAGGAGAATTATGATAATACATTTAAAAAATAATATAAACGAGCAGGATGCTCACCATTTAGCGGAAAGCGTACAAGCCTTCTATTTTAAAGATCAAGAAGGAAAGAAAGTATTGGTAACCTCTTCATCTGTGAAAGAATTACCACATGAAGTTGAAGGTAAAGTGAATGACTTTTGGGTATTTCCAAATGACATGCAGTTGGCTTCAAGACAGTATAAGGAAGAAACAAGAAAAGTTGCTATCGGTGATACTGTTATTGGTGGGGATACCGGTAATACAATTTTAATTGGAGGACCTTGTTCCGTGGAGTCAGAAGGACAAATTAGAACTTCGGCTGAATTGGTAAAAGGAATGGGGTTAACTACGTTAAGAGGTGGTTGTTATAAGCCTAGAACTTCGCCGTATAGCTTCCAAGGATTAGGGTTGGAAGGATTGAAACTTTTGGCCAAAATGCGTGAGGAGTACGGATTAAATGTGATTACAGAGGTTAGAGATGCAACACATATTGATGAAGTGATTGAATACAGTGATGTGATTCAAGTAGGAGCAAAGGCAATGTATGATCAAGGTATTTTAAGAGCTTGTGCAAAAACTCAAAAACCTGTTTTAATTAAAAGAGGTTTTGGTACAACCTTACAGGAATTTGTTCAAAGTGCTGAGTTTGTATTATCTGGAGGAAATGAAAATGTAATTCTGTGTGAGCGTGGAATCAGAACCTTTGAAACGAAGACTAGATTTACATTAGATTTATGTGGTGTTGCTTATTTACAAGAACACACAAATTTACCGATCGTTTTAGATCCTTCTCATGCTATGGGACATGCATATGGTGTAATTCCATTAGCAAAAGCTTGTGTAGCAATGGGAATTGACGGTTTATTAATTGAAGCGCACCCAACACCAAAGTTGGCCAAGTCAGATGCTTCACAGCAGTTAGATCATGAAACTTTCTCTCATTTAATTGATGAATTAAATCCTGTAGCACAAGCGGTTGGATACAAAATAGTTTAGTGCATGTATTTAAAAGAGAACTTAAGTTATTTACTTCAACAAAAAGACGTAGAACTCGACGAATTTTTAGATAGAAATGAAGTGGAGCACGTGGATGAATTTTCTATTGATGCATTGAATGAAATCTCTGAGCATTATCAAATAACTTTGAGAGACCTACTTTTTTCATCCTTCGAAAAGAACCATGAAAAACTGCAGAAAATTAAATTATTGATTTTAGATGTGGATGGTGTAATGACAGATGGTGGAATGTACTTTACCGAGAATGGTGATCAAATTAAAAAGTACAACACCAAAGATGGAATGGCCATTATGCATCTAATCAAAAGGGGATACCAGGTCGGTATTATCTCGAGTGGTTTTAAAACTGAAATGGTTAAAGCTAGGGCTGATCTTTTAGGTATTCAACATTTTTACGTTGGTAGAGATAGAAAGCTGGATGTATTACAAACTTGGTGTAAAGAGCTTAATATTAGCTTAGATGAAGTGGCAATGATAGGTGACGACATCAATGATTTAGAGGTTATGGAGCGTGTAGGAATTGCCGCTTGCCCGAATGATGCCGTGGATAAAATTAAAAATGCTGCAAATATTCATTTAAGAATGAATGGAGGAAAAGCATGTGTACGTGAGTTTATAGATAACTTTTTATTACAAGAGGCTATTTAGTCACTGTAGTGCAAACATATTTAGGTTGAGGGTGGTAATTAGGTTTATCACCCTTAATTTTTATTCCTAATCTTAAAAGTGCATCGTCAAATCCTTTATTCTTTTTGTTCTTTTTCATGATTTCTTGGTATTACTTCGTTTAAAGTAGTCAATAAATATGCCAATCACCGTAAAATCCCTTTTAATTGTAGAGAATATTGACTCAAATATGCTAGGAATGCATAAAAAAAGGTCAAGCTTTTACAACCTGACCTTTTGACATTCGTTTATGTAAGGTTTATGACACTGGCGTCGCCTTTAAGTTGTGTTCGAAAACCTCAACTAAAACTTCGAGTGCATAATCTATTTCTCCTTTGGTTGTAAATCTAGAGAAAGAGAACCTTGCGTTTGGTCGCGTAATATCTGCGTTTATCCCCGTCAATACATGCGATGCATTTACCGATCCTGAGCTACAAGCAGACCCACCTGAACAAGCTATTCCTTTTAAGTCTAACGTGAAAAGCAACATATTGGCTTTCTCTGTTTTAGGAAAACATACGTTCAAAACAGTGTATAAGGATTTTTCAGGAGTGATATCCCCGTGAAATTTAATGTCCTCAAATCTATTTTGTAGTTGTTCTATCATGTAGTTCTTCAAGGCTTGAACATGAATTTGATGTTGTTCTAAGTCTCTATCTGCAATTTCCATTGCTTTCGCTAAACCAACAATTCCATATAGGTTTTCGGTACCTCCTCTAAATCCTCTTTCTTGACCACCTCCGTATATAAGGTTACCAATCTTGATGTCTTTCTTGATGTACAAAAATCCTATTCCTTTTGGTCCATGGAATTTGTGAGCGGCACAAGTAATGAAATCGATATCTAATTCTTGCATGTCAAACTTGTAGTGAGACATAGTTTGAACTGTATCAGAGTGAAAGTATGCACCGTGCTTACGACACATTTCACTTACTTTTCTTAAAGGAAGTAAATTTCCTACCTCATTATTACCGTGCATTAAGGAAACAAATGTTTTTCCGTTTGCATTGGCTAACAATTCTTCAAGATGGTCTAAATCAACATGACCTTTATCGTCAAACTTAACAAGTTTGAATTCTATGTTTTTTTCTTCGCAGATATTCTCTACCGTATGACCAACAGCATGGTGCTCGATAGGAGAGGTGATAATGGTTTTACAACCTAATTCTTTCACCGCAATATTAATTGCCATATTATCTGCTTCTGTTCCTCCAGAAGTAAAAATAATCTCAGAAGGTAGACAGTTAATGATTTTTGCAACCGTCCTTCTAGATGTTTCGATTGCTGCCTTCGCTTGTCTACCGTAATAATGCGTAGAAGATGGATTTCCAAAGCCGTCTTGTAGGTAAGGAATCATTGTTTCCACGACTTCAGGGTCAATAGGAGTAGTTGCTGCGTTATCTAAATAAACTCTCATTGCTTTCTTCTAATTAATTTAATGCCATAATATCATCCATAATACGCTCAGCTAATTTATTAGCCATGTCTGTATTAGAACTTTCTGAATAGATGCGGATGATAGGTTCTGTATTACTTTTTCTTAAGTGTACCCACTCTTTGTCGAAGTAAATTTTAACACCATCTGTTGTGTCAACTTCTTTATCTCCGTATTTCTCAGCCATATTTGACAATATTTCGTCAACGTTAATTTCTGGCGTTAATTGAATTTTATTTTTAGAGATCGTGTATTTTGGATAGCTGTCTCTCAAGGCAGAAATTGATTTTTTCTCTTTGGCTAAATGACTTAAGAATAATGCAATTCCAACCAAGGCATCTCTTCCGTAGTGTAAAGCAGGTAAGATAACTCCACCATTTCCTTCACCACCGATAACAGCATTCACAGCTTTCATTTTCTCTACAACATTTACCTCTCCAACAGCAGATGCAAAATATTCATTACCTGACTGTTCAGTTACGTCACGTAGAGCTCTTGTAGAAGATAAATTGGAAACAGTTGCACCGGGTGTATTACGTAAAACATAATCAGCAACAGCAACAAGTGTGTACTCTTCACCGAACATAGATCCGTCTTCACAAACGAATGCTAAACGATCCACATCAGGGTCTACAGTGATTCCTAAATCAGCCTTGTTCTCTAGAATAGCATTCGATAAATCTGTCAAATGTTCTGGTAACGGCTCCGGGTTATGTGGGAAGTGACCTGTTGGTTCACAATATAATTCTGTGATGTTAGATACACCTAGTTTTTTCAATAATGCAGGAACAAATATTCCTCCTGTAGAATTTACAGCATCAACAACGATTTTGAAGTTGGCAGCTTTAATCGCTTCAACGTCTACACCATCTAACTTTAATACTGCATCAATGTGCTTTTCTAAATAAGTATTGTCTACCGTGTATTTTCCTAAATCATCTACTTCTGCAAAAGTAAAGTCTTCTGCTTCCGCAATACGCAAAACTTCAGCTCCATCTGCAGCAGAAATGAATTCACCTCTTTCGTTCAATAACTTTAAGGCATTCCATTGTTTAGGATTATGACTCGCCGTAAGAATAATTCCACCGTGAGCTTTTTCCATAGCTACCGCAACTTCAACCGTTGGAGTAGTGGATAAACCTAAATCTGTTACAGAAATCCCCAATGAACGAAGGGTAGATACTACTAAGTCAGAAATAATTGGTCCAGAAATACGGGCATCTTTTCCAACGACAACGCTCAATTTCTTTGCGTTATTTCTGTTTTGAAGCCAAGTACCGTAGGCTGCTGCAAATTTAACAGCATCAATAGGAGTTAAACCTTCGTTTACTCTTCCTCCTATCGTTCCTCTTATTCCTGATATAGATTTGATTAATGTCATTTATTCAAAGTTTTTTTTAAGTCCAACCATTTTCATACAAGCAATCGCACATTCAATTCCTTTGTTTCCGTGCTTACCACCAGATCTATCTATTGCTTGTTGAAGGGTGTTATCTGTTAAAACACAAAGAACTGTAGGTTTATTGTATTTCAATCCTACATCTTTAAGTCCTAATGTCGCTCCTTCACAAACAAAGTCGAAATGACGCGTTTCTCCTTGTATAACTGATCCAATTGCTACTACACCGTCAACATCTGTATATTCATACATGTATTGCGCAGCAAGCGGCAATTCAAAGGTTCCCGGTGCAAAACGAACGATAATGTTCTCTTCTTTCACACCATTTTCTAAAAGTGCTTCCTTCGCACCTTTTAATAAATTCAGGGTAATGTTTTCATTCCATTCAGAAACAACGATGCCGATTTTAAAATCGGCACCATTAGGAACATACTCCTGATTATATTCTGATAAATTTCTATTCTCTGTTGCCATTATTTAGCTGTTGAGTTGCTTGCTCTAGCTTTGTACTTTTCAACTGTGTTTTGATTAGCAAAAGCTGGATATTCATCTATAATTGTCTGGTAAATTTCTGTAGCTTTTTCAAAGTCTTTAACTTCTTCACATACTTTTGCAGCTTTGAATAGGAAGTGTGGAGTAGTTAACTCATTTTTTCTTCTTTCAGCAGCTGTAACGTAAGCAGCAATACCATCTTCTAAGTTTCCTAATTCAACGTTGCAGTCTCCTTCTAATCCTTTTGCAAGAGAAGCTACGAATTCGTCGTTTAATTCAACTCCTTCTACTTCTTCTAAAGCTGCTTGGTAATCTCCTTTGTCAAAGTACAAACTTGCCAATTGAAATTGAGCCATTTCTCCTTGGTTGTACCCGTCGTACTCTGCTACTTGATTTTCGAATTCGGTGATGGCAAGGTCTACGCTATCTTTTTGCAATAAACTGATTGCTGTAGAATTGTAATCTGATGCTTCAGCTTCTCCTGGCTCAACAATTAATCTGTTGTATCCAAAGATTCCTAAAACAATCACAACAATAACTCCTACTGCAATTGTAAATCCTTTAAGAACTTTGTTTCCTTTTAATTGATCAATAAGTTCTTCTGTGTTTAAATTTTCATCCATTTATTTAGCGTTTTTAGCGTTGCAAAAATATAATTTTTTTTTAGGGTTTCATACTATTTTGTGAACAAGATGTGGTTAATAAAAGTGATTTTACTTCCTATTCTGTGAAAATTTCTATTTCATCCATAAAAATCCACGTTTTTCCTCCCGCTCCAAGGTGCCATTCGGGGCATGGGCCAAAATTATTTACTTTCAATTTAATATAGCGGGCATTCGCTGTTTTAGGTAGTGTAACCGTCGTTTTTTGTTCTAAATTATATTCACTTTCCAGGGCTGTTTCAGCTACTGTAACTTTGTCTGTATTTAGTGTATTTCTATTATCATCTAGGTAGCTTACCTCTATACTTTTGGGTAGGAAAATCCAAGCGTTGATGTATTGAAGTAGGGAGAGTTGAATGCTGTCTATTCGTCGGGTAGTATCTAAGTCGATAATTAGTTCTACATCTTTGTTTTCAAACCCTTGATATAAACCGGTTCTGTAATTGTTTCCAGATTTTAAACCGTCCATCAAAGCTTGCTCATTACCGCCGTTATACTGATTGTCATAAGGAGTTAGCAAGGTATAGTTATAGTTGTTGTTATCCTTATTGAAGGAAGCAAAAATGGTTTTACTTTCTCCCATTTTAGTAGCTGTTTTAACAAAGATTTTACACGAATTGTGTATGTAGAAACTTTCGTTATAACTGTTCCAGTTTACTGCATTGTTTACACTGTAATAAATCGGTTGGTTGTCTACACTTTTTAAGGTGACTAACATGCTGTCTTCAAAAACACGTTGCGTACCAACGAAAATAGGGTTTATTAAAAAGTGTTCATCGTTAACATGAGATGATGGAGCCGGTAGTGTGTTACTTGTTCCGGCGAAGTTTAGTCGCCCTCCTTTTAATAAAGCATTGGCATTTATAGATAGGTTTTGTAATCTTCTGCCGTTCCAGGTAATGTGTCCTTGAGGATTATCTGTTTTTGTTATAGTAATTGTTTTGTTGTTTTCTAAATGAATTTTAGCACTGTCAACGAGCGGTAGGCTAAGATCGTAATAGGTAGCACCTGGCGTTACCGAATACATTCCTAAAGCGTTTAAGACGTACCAACTGCTCATTTGACCACAGTCTTCATTGCCGCTTAAACCAGCAGGGGTATTGCTGTATTGTTCGTTTAGGATTTTATGTATCATGGCTCTTGTCTTTTGTGGTTGTCCTGCGTAGTTGTACAAATAAGCCATGTGGTGCGAGGGTTCGTTACCATGGGCGTACTGACCAATTAACCCTGTGATATCTACCTGATGTCTGCCTTCTAAAGTACTTGAAGTACTAAATAACTGGTCTAGCCATTTTTCTAGTTCTTTTTGCCCCCCTAAAAGTTCTTTAAGCCCATCAATGTCTTGTGGGGCAAACAGTGAATATTGCCAAGAATTAGCCTCTGTGTAATTAAAATTCACTTCAGATGGTATGAATTTATCTATAAAAGCACCATTTGTTTTTGGTTGCATGAATTTATTCTCTGGATTAAAAAGGTTGCGGTAATTTAAACTTCTTAAATAAAATTCTTGCGCAATTTCTTGTTTATCCAAAGCTTCAGCAAATCTTGCTATACACCAATCATTATAGGCGTACTCCAATGTTTTTGAAACAGATTCAGCCTCATCCTCTTGGTTGATCATTCCTTGGAATCTGTAGAAGTCTTTGCCTAATTCGTCTGCATTTGCAGTAGCTATCATAGCTTCCAAGGCTAGTTCATGATTGAAATCTTGTATGCCTTTAAAGTAGGCGTCAACAATTACAGGTACGGCGTGATAACCAATCATACATCCTGTATAGTTTCCAGAAAGTTCCCACATGGGTAATTTTCCACCTTGTTCGTACTGGTTTAAAAACGTATGAATGAAATCAATGGTTTTTTCCCGTTGAGTTAGAGCAAATAGGGGGTGAGTACCTCTAAAAGTATCCCATAATGAAAAGACTGTGTATTGCTTGTTTTCTGCTGTGGACTGATGTACATGGAGGTCTGTACCTCTATATCTCCCATCCAAATCACTGAATAAATTAGGTGCGATAAAACTATGGTATAGAGCGCTGTAAAAGATGGTATCTATAGATTTATTAGAAGTAAATATCTCTATTTTATTGAGTTCCTTGTTCCAAGCTTGTTCATTTTGTGCTTTTACTGTTTCGAAATCCAAGCTTTCAATTTCCGATAGGTTTTGCTTGGCACCTTCTGTATCCACCGCTGATATACCTACTTTTAAATCTAACTCCTTAATCTTTGGTGAAAAGTAAATCAGGTATTTATTCGAATTTTCAATGCGTTCTATTGATGTGATTTTTTGGTTGCATTCTAAATGAAAATAGAAGTGTTGTTCATTGGCCCATGATCTTGAAATACGCTTTCCTGATACATGATAATTGTCCACTGTATTGAACTCAACATCAATTAATTGATCACGGTAATCTAAATCTAAAAGTATGTACTTATCTTGTTTCTTTTTAGGGAATTTATATTTGTGATAACCAGACCTTTTAGAGGTTGTTAATTCAATCTTTACTTGATCTTGATGAAGGGTGTTGCTATAATAGCCTGCATGTGCCTTCTCGTTATCATGTGAAAAGGGAATGGCGTAACTTTCATCGGCTTTAATATCATGTTTTCCTATTAACGGTAAGATGAGTAAATCGGCATAATCGGGTACGCCTGTTCCGCTTAAATGGGTGTGACTAAAACCGTGAATGGTAGTATCAGAATAATGATAACCACCACAACCGTCCCAACCTTCTTTTCGGGTATCCGGACTCAGTTGAACCATTCCGAAAGGAGAAGTTGCACCTGGGAAGGTATGTCCATGTCCTCCAGTACCTATGAAAGGGTTTACAATTTTCGCGTAATTTTCTTTAGGATTGTTATTGAGTTGTGCCTGACTATTGATGGCAAGAAAAGTGACAAGAAGTAGGTGTATCGTCTTTTTCATGATTTTAATATTTTGCGTAAGCTGCTGCACCTAAAATGGCTGCGTTTTTATGATGCAATTCAGAGCTAAGTACTTTTACCTTACCTTGATAGAGGTTTAAGATGTTCTTTTGTGTATAGTTATCCACTCTTTGGCGGAAATTTTCTCCGTTTTTAGCGATTCCTCCAAACAATACAAAGGCTTCGGGGTTCGAGAAACAAGCGAAATTTGCTAGCCAATATCCCAGTTTTTCTGCTGTAAATTCAACAATTTCTTCTGCAAATTGATCGCCATTTTCAGCAGCTTTAAAAATGTCTTGAGGAGTAGGACATGTTAAGGTTAATAATGGTGATGTGTCTTTATTTGGAGAGCTCAGAAGAGCTATACTTTTCACCATTCCTGTAGCAGAGCAGTAGGTTTCCAAACAGCCTTTACGACCACAACCACAAGGTCTACCTTCTTTTTCAACCATGACATGTCCAAATTCTCCGGCTGTACCAAACTTACCATCGAATACCTTGTCGTTTATAAAAATTCCAGCTCCTAATCCTGTACCCAGTGTAATTACTACGAATTCAGAAAAATCTTTGGCTGCTCCAAAAAGTTTTTCACCCACAGCTGCGGCATTTGCATCGTTGGTGAGTTTTGTGGGTAGTTTAAAGTAATTCTCAAAGTATTCGACGATAGGAATATTTACGCCCCACTTTAGATTAGGGGCATTTTCTATCATACCACTAAAAGTGTTAGAACTTGGTGCACCAATTCCGATATTGTTAAAATGGTGGTCTTTGAGCTTTTCCTCTATTAATTCAGGCAGCAGAGCAGGGTTTCTAACTTCTGAAGTCTTTAAATTTCCTTCGTAAACAATTTCTCCATTGTTGTTTACTAAACCAAAAGCTATGTTGGTTCCACCTATATCTATTCCTAGTGTAAAATCAGTTTGCATGTTCTAGTGCTATGTTCCATTCTTTTAAAAAACCTTCTTTAAAGTTTTGCATTACGGCATGTCTTTCTTGCCCAATTTTTTGAGCGGCATTCGTATTTAAAAGGTTTAGGAGTTTTAGTAATTTATCATCAAAATGCTGTAGCGAGTTAGCGGGGTCTGTACTAGAATAAATAGGGCGGTTTTTATTTCCGCCGTAAGCAAAGCATCTAGCAATGCCCAAATGTCCCATTGCATCTAGTCTATCCGCATCCTGAACGATTTTTCCTTCTATAGAATCAAAAGTTGGAGCTCCTTTACTGTAGCTTAAATTGGAAGTAATATGAAGTATTTCTTCTATCAGGTTTGAAGCTATTTTATGTTTTTCTAATAATGCTCTACACAGTTTAGGACCAACGGTGTAATCTCCATTATGAAATTTATGGTCACCAACATCATGGGTGAGGGCTGCTAGAAATATAAGTTCTTTATTGCCACCTTCTAATTGTTGTAATTGCAGGGCAAGGTGTATGACGCGTTCTATGTGCGACCAATCGTGACCACTTCCTTCTCCAAAAAAGTCAGTTTTCACAGCCTCTACAAGCGATTTGTATTTTACGTATAACTCCATCTATGACGATAAATTTAAAAGGATAAGCCCCTTGATGTACAAAGTGTAAAGGATTGTTTTTAACAAAAAGGAGAATGATATGTTAATAAGGGTATAGGAATCTCTTCTTTTTCCTTGATTTTTAATAGATTTCTTTTCTTACTAAAGTTTTTTCTTTCTATCTTTGCAGCCTTAATTATTAACGTGGGTTTCGTACCCAAAACAATAAACAATTATGGCAACTAAAATTAGATTGCAAAGACACGGGAAAAAAGGTAAACCATTTTTCCACATTGTAGTAGCTGATTCAAGATCAAAAAGAGATGGTAAATTCATCGAAAAGATCGGTACTTACAACCCAAACACAAATCCAGCAACTATCGATTTACAGTTCGAAAGAGCTTTATCATGGGTACAAACTGGAGCTCAAATGACAGATACTGCAAGAGCTTTAATGTCGTACAGTGGAGTTTTATACAAAAACCACTTGGTAAACGGTGTTAAAAAAGGAGCATTAACTGAAGATCAAGTTGAGGCTAAATTTGAAGCTTGGGCAAAAGAGAAAGAAGCTAAGATTGAAGCGAAGAGATCTGGTATCACTAAATCTTCTGAGCAATTAGCTGCTGATCGTTTAGCTGCTGAAAAAGAAGCTAACGAGAAGAGAGCTGCAGAAATCGCTGCTAAAAATGCACCAGAAGTAGAAGAGGCACCAGCTGCTGAAGAAGCTACTGAAGAAGCACCAGCTGCTGATGAGAATGCAGAAGAATCTGCTGAGTAAAAACATTGAACTATGAATAAAGCGGATTGCTTTAATCTAGGATATGTGGCGAAACTTCACGGTTTTAAAGGTGAAGTTTCGCTTTTTTTTGATGTCACAAATCCTTCAGATTATCACACACTAGATGCGGTGTATATAGACATCAACGACAACCTTACACCATTTTTTGTAGAATCTATAAAGCCTAAGCAAAAAGGTTTTGTACAAGTAAAATTCGAAGGAGTAGAATCTGAGAATGATGCTAAAGTGATTTTACGTAAGAATCTATTTTTACCCCTTTCTTTATTACCAGAATTAGACGGTTTGAATTTCTACGACCATGAAGTAGTAGGATGGAAGGTAGTAGATATTGAATACGGTGAAGTAGGTGTGTTAGAAAACATTATCGATAACAACGTTAATCCTTTGATCCAAGTTTTAAATGGTGA
>NZ_JBVCPV010000023.1:0-21567 GCF_057456495.1 Lishizhenia sp.
CTTCGTCAATAATTACAAATTATTCTCAGATCCAGACCATATACTTAGCCCATCGAGACCAGGATTGTCTCGCGTCAAATTTCATCCAACCATCAATAAGGAAGAAGTTGCTGCATTGAGTATCGCAGCATTAAAAGACAAGGTCAGAAGGCAAATTGAGAGCGGAATAGAATTGTAAAACCGAAGATTTGACGGTTTTCAAAACCATTAAGACAGCTAACTCACAGAGTTAAAATTACCTCCTACAGGTTTACGAAATCTCAATTTCTCAGCTACTAAAGGTCTAAAAATCTAAATTATTATTCTCTTTTATAAGCAATGATGAGAATCCTTATTAATTTTGTGGTATGAATATCAATGAAGAATTAGTAGATCACATTGCGCACCTAGCGCGCTTGTCGTTCGAAGGGGAAGCAAAGGATGCGATTATTGCGGACATGAAGAAGATTACAGACTTCATGGACAAGTTGAACGCAGTTGATACAGACAATGTAGAGCCTTTAATTTTCATGTCAGACGAAATTAACCGTTTACGTGAGGACGTACCTGCACAGACGGTTACACATGAGGAAGCATTAAAAAATGCTCCAAAGAAAGATTCTGATTACTTCCGTATTCCTAAAGTATTAGACAAATCATGAAAACTATCCTAACTACAATTTCAGCTTTAGTACTCTTAAGTGCATGTTCCAGTTCTAGTAAGAACAGTTTATGCGACTGTGTTGAAAAAGGTGCTCAAGTAGATGCATATGCACAATCTATATTAATGGATCCAGCGCATACGCAAGCACAAAAAGACAGTCTAGACATTTTAACCGCTGAACGCGATGAAGTGTGTCAAGAATTCATCGATATCGACCCTATGGAGCTCGAAAAAGAAAGAGCAAAGTGCGAAGGAATACAAATCAACAGAGATTAATTATACTATATAATAAAAGCGAAGGACTACTTTTTAAGTGGTCCTTTTTTTGTTCATTATTTCAGCCAATTACAACGCCTTCTCCATCACATAATCGTTCATAAAGAAACCTTCACCTATATCTATATCTTCTGTTTTGGTAATTTGGAAGCCGATGTGTTTGTAAAAATCTACCGCGGCATTGTAACGATTTACATTTAAGTTTAAACAAGCCAAACTCAATTCTTGTGCACGTTTTTCTGCAAAATCCATGAGTTGTTTACCCACCTTTTTCCCTTGAGCAGCAGGTAAAACGTAAATCTTATGAATACGTAATTTAGAGGCACCTTCATAATTCGGTTCCAAACCAATAAAGCCCAGATCTTCTTGATCTTTGTAGATGTAAAATTCATGTCCCTTAGAAATTTGCTCTTTTAAAGTATCTACATTATACATCCAATTGAGCATGTATTCTATTTGGTCGGGCGTCAAAATTTCCTTAAAAGTATCCGGCCATGTGGCGCGCGCTAAATCTTCTATGCGTTGTACCTCTTCTTGTGCAATTCTTTCTATCATCTTGTCGAAATCTAAGAGGGGTAAATGTAAATATTTTAAGTATTAAATCCATCTTTACCTATTATACCAAGGCTCTTCTCCCAGAATAATTATTGGGATCGGGCTAACGCTGCTACTCTCCCCAAGTAGCTTGAGTACGGGGTATTCGCTCATATCCCTAAGAGATTTTATAACTATATCCTTTTATGCTGTCTATTGCGTAGAGCATAGATAAAAATCAACAAAAGCATTGACGAACGGAGAGGGTGTGACTATAAATAATGTCGTATTTTTAATAGAAACTTTACTACTATGTACGTCAAACGCAACTACGGTTTTTTCATGACTTTTTCATGGACCCTCAAGCCCTTTCTCTTCGGTACAATCTATTGTTTAATCATATGTCTAGTAGCATATTTTCTTAAGACAGAATTTTCATTACCCTGGCAACCCATTAGTGTGATAGGTATTGCCGTGGCTTTTTACTTAGGTTTTAAAAACAATTCCAGTTACGACAGAACTTGGGAAGCTCGTAAAATTTACGGAGAAATTGTAAACGACTCCAGAACTTTTGGCGCCGCAGTTTGTGCTTTCGTTCAAGGTCCTAATGAAAAGCAAATAAAAAAAGAACTCATCTACAGACACATCGCTTGGCTCACCGCATTGCGGTATCAATTGCGATTAAGCAAAGAATGGGAACATAAAAATGAAAGGTTACACAAGCTATTCAATGCCTCTATGACCGAAGACTACAATACTAAAATAACCGATGAAATATGTGAACTTGTTAAAAAAGATGAATTAGATAAAGTAATCCAGCAAAGCAATAGAGCTGCGCAGTTATTAAAAAATCAATCTGTTCGATTGCAAGCATTGAAAGACCTAGACTATTTTGAGGATTTTAGACACATGGAGTTCCACCACCTAATTGCAAAGTTTTATGCAGGGCAAGGAAAAGCAGAACGTATAAAGAACTTCCCCTTCCCACGCCAATATGCTTCTACAGCCTTGTGGCTAACTTACGTGTTCGCGGCCTGTGTTCCCTTTGGATTATTAGACGTATTTGGAGGTTCATCCTTGGCATTTTTTGTTGTATGCCCTTTGATTGCCGGACTCATCATTTGGATCTTCTTTTTAATGGAAAAAATTGGAGATTACTCTGAAAACCCATTTGAAGGAACGTACAATGACGTCCCAATTACTTCTATTTCTCGCGGAATAGAAATAGACCTTAGGGAAATGATTGGTGATGCTAACATTCCAAAACCAACGGAGGCGCAAAATGGATTCATGTTGTAAAATAAAACCTTGTATAATTGTGTACTATCAGAAAACTTAAAAACCCACCTTCCACAGAGAACAGTAGATAAATTGTAAAACAGTGCTTTTGACTGGACATGTAAAAGATTACGAAACTTTTAGTTAAACAATTGATAACCAAAAAGTATAACAAGTAATTTCACCCTAACAAATCAAAGCATTATGAAAACACTAATTACTTTTGTACTGACTCTTCCTTTTATAATGAGCTCGCACGCGCAAACGCAGATAACAGCAAATACGCTAAACCCCACCATAGGCGCTACCGTAAAAACAAAATTTGAGCAAACTTTACCCATGAACTTTGAGCAAAATGGAACGAATGCTGTTTGGGACCTGTCTCAATTTTTCCCTTCTCAAGAAGATAGCTTTTCCTATATCAATGTTGCTGAAGCCCAAAGTCCAAGTTTGGCTCCCAATGCATCTTTCGTGAAACGCTACAACAGTGGAGAGTTGTTTGTAACCTTAAATGACAGTGCCTATGTGCACGAACACTATCAACCCTATCAAAATTCCGCATTCGTTTACGATTATGCAGTTTTATTTAATCTACCCATGCAATATGGAAACGTAGACACTAATAATTATTCGGGTACTCTTTCATTGGCTGGATCAACAACCCTTCAGGAAGTAGAGTCCATACATAGTGTTGTAGGAGAAGGTACTTTAATTACTTCTCAAACTACCTTTAACAACTGTATCAAAACGAAAGTTGTTAGAAACTTTAAAGACTCTTCTGTTGAGACACAATCTGTTTATTACTCGAGTGATACAACCTACTTTTGGTTTTCACCTAACTATCCCGACCCCTTATTAAGCATTAGTATAAGATACTCTTCTGGGTCCCAGCAAACCTTTTACTATACAGCCTTACAACAAATAACTTCCCTTTCCACGACCAAGAATGATATTTCAAAGTTAGAAGTATATCCAAATCCCTCCAATGGAATTATTACGTTAAAAGAACTACCGAAGACCGGAACTATAATCTTGACAGATCCATTGGGTAAAACCATTGTAACATTTCCTGTGGATAAAACGACTCAACAATTAGATCTGAGACACCTGGATAAAGGAAGTTATTTCTTACATGTAGCGGGAAAAGAAACAACACATACGCAGCAAATAATGTTGCAATAAACGCAAACCCTACACTAATCACATCTGTCTTCTTTCTTACTGATATTTATTAGCAACAGCTCCTCAGCTTTACTACAGTTGAGGAGTTTTTTCATTCTCCTTGTCAGTAAAAATCATCCCCATGAACCTCACATTACCAAAATTTAGACATGTAAAAAACCTTTTCAAACATATTGATTAAGAAGTTCTTAACTTTTACTTTTTATCTATTTTTAATCATGAAATTGTATACTTAACCACGGCACTTGTACTGTAATTAATGCTGTAAGAAATACATTGAAAAACGGATCTAACATGGCCTAGATTTTAGAAGCTAAAGCTCCTCAACTTAATTCAAGGTTGGGGAGTTTTTTGTTTAGACAACTAGAGCGCTAGATTTCTAGATACCTAGACGGGGCAATTCGAGGATTCAACAATTTAAGCATTTAAGAGTTTGAAGGTTTGATAGTTTGAGTGTTTGATGATTCAACCATTCAAAAATTCAACGATTTGATGGATTTGAAAATTTACGAGATTCACGAGCGGAGTCGAGTGGCCGGTGTCTAATGCAAGCTTTCTAAAGATTCAAAGGTTGGACAATTCAAGGATAGAGGATATAAAAAAGGGTTGACGCTTAACGCATCAACCCTTTTAAACTTTTATAGTTGGGCTTAAGCTTTTACCAATAAAAATTTAGTATCTGCTTCTGCTTCTATGTCTGCAACCATTGCTGTGCTTTCAACTGCACCTACTTCAATTCCTGTAGCCAATACCTCATCACAAATGTATGCGGCATTTTCTGTAATTGCTTTAGCGATGTTTTCAGAAGTTTCAACGGTTAAAGAGATCTTATCTGTAACCTCTAATCCTGCTTCTTTTCTAAAGTTCTGAATACGGTTAACCAATTCACGGGCAATACCTTCTTGCTTCAATTCTTCTGATAAAGTAATATCCATTGCCACAGTTAAACCACCTTCTGTAGTTACTAACCATCCTGGGATATCATCTGTCAAGATTTCGAAATCAGCCATGTCTAAAGCAATGTTTTCGCCATTTACATCTCCAGTCCATCCACTGTTTTTCTCAACTTCTGCAATTTCTTCCTGTCCCCATTGGTTCACCATTCCGGCAATTGCTTTCATGTGTTTCCCGTATTTTGGACCAATCGTCTTAAAGTTTGGCTTTATCTTCTTCACCAATACTCCAGAAGTATCCTCTAACAATTCAATTTCCTTCACGTTGATTTCAGAAAGAATCAAATCACTTACGTGCTCAATGTTCTTTTTGAAGGTAGCATCTAAAATAGGCACCATAATCTTCTGTAATGGCTGACGTACCTTAATTTTCTCCTTCTTTCTCAAGCTTAAAGCCATAGAACTTACTTTCTGAGCAATTTCCATTTGAGCCTCTAACGCTAAATCTATCGCTGCTTCATCAACTGCTGGGAAGTCTGCCAAGTGAACAGATTCCAAGTTGTGTTTACCAGATACTGCATTTAAATCGCTAAACAACTCATCTGTAAAGAAAGGTGCGATAGGCGATGAAATAATAGCTATCGTCTCTAAACACTTGTATAAAGTTTGGTACGCAGAGATTTTGTCTGTAGAGTAATCTCCTTTCCAGAAACGTCTTCTACATAAACGTACATACCAGTTACTCATCTGATCGTTTACAAACTCGTTGATTAGACGTCCTGCTTTCGTTGGTTCAAACGCTGCAAAGGCTGCATCTACGTTTTTCACCAATGAATTCAATTTAGAAATGATCCATCTGTCTATCTCTGGTCTATCTGCCAACGCGATATCATCTTCAGCATAACTAAATCCATCGATGTTAGCGTACAATCCGAAGAAAGAGTACGTGTTGTATAATGTACCAAAGAACTTACGCTGAACTTCTGTAATTCCGTCTAAATCGAATCTTAAGTTATCCCAAGGCTGAGCATTTGTAATCATGTACCAACGCGTAGCATCTGGTCCGTATTTCTCAAGTGTAGTAAATGGATCTACGGCGTTACCTAAACGCTTCGACATTTTTTGTCCGTTCTTATCCAATACCAACCCGTTAGAGATAACGTTTTTGTATGCAACCTTATCAAACACCATCGTAGAGATAGCGTGTAAGGTATAGAACCAACCTCTTGTTTGATCCACACCCTCTGCAATGAAATCAGCTGGGTGAGCACCAGAGTTATCTATTAATTCTTTGTTTTCAAATGGGTAGTGCCACTGTGCATACGGCATAGATCCTGAATCAAACCATACGTCGATCAAATCTGCTTCACGCTTCATTGGTTCTCCTTTAGAAGATACCAAAGTGATTTCATCAACGTAATTTTTGTGCAGGTCTATCTTGTCGTAGTTTTCTTTCGACATATTCCCTACTTCAAAATCTGCCAATGGATTGCTTTCCATTACACCGGCAGCAACCGCTTTTTCACACTCCGCTTTTAACTGCTCTACAGAAGAGATGCATATTTGCTCATCTCCTTCTGCCGTACTCCAAATTGGAATTGGAATACCCCAGTAACGCGAACGTGACAAGTTCCAATCGTTTAGGTTTTCTAACCATTTTCCGAAACGACCAGTACCTGTGCTTTCTGGTTTCCAGTTAATGGTCGTATTCAACTCCATCATTCTTTCTTTCACCTGCGTAGCTTTGATGAACCAAGAATCTAATGGGTAATACAATACGGGTTTGTCTGTTCTCCAACAGTGTGGGTAACTGTGGACATATTTTTCAACCTTAAAGGCTCTGTTTTGTTCTTTTAATTGGATAGCGATTTGAACGTCTACTGACTTTTCTGGAGCTTCACCTTCGTTGTAGTATTCATTCTTCACGAACATACCCGCAAATTCACCCATTTCTGGTCTAAATCTACCTTGTAGGTCCACCAAAGGAACTTGGTTTCCTTTTTCATCCAATACTAATAATCCTGGTACGCCAGCGTCTTTGGCAACCTTAGCATCATCCGCACCAAACGTAGGTGCTGTGTGAACAATACCTGTACCGTCTTCTGTTGTTACGAAATCTCCAGGAATGATAGCAAATGCCTTTTCTGCATCCTCACAAGGTTGTGCAAACGGCAATAACTGTTCGTATTTATTCCCTACTAAATCAGCTCCTGTACATTCACCGATTACCGTGTAAGGTATTTTCTTATCTCCTTCTTTGTAATTATCAACCTCTTCTGTAGTCTCAACAGCAACAAATTTTCCTTTGAACTGTTTCGCTAATAAAGGCTCAGCCAAAATCAAGTTTACAGGTTGATGTGTGTATTGATTCCACGTTTTAACGATAACGTAGGTAATCTTTGGACCAACCGTTAAAGCTGTATTCGAAGGCAAGGTCCAAGGTGTTGTTGTCCAAGCCAAGAAGAAGGTTCTTTCTAACTCTTCTGCAGATAAATCTACGCCAGAGAAAGGTTTGTTCCATGTATCTGCTTGTACTTTAAATTGCGCAACAACTGTAGTGTCTGTAACATCACGGTAACAACCTGGTTGGTTCAATTCGTGCGATGACAAACCTGTACCCGCTGCTGGAGAATACGGCTGGATAGTGTATCCTTTGTACATCATATCTTTGTTGTACAACTGACCTAACAACCACCAAACAGACTCCATATATTTAGATTCATAAGTGATGTATGGGTTTTCCATATCCACCCAATATCCCATATCATTGGTCAACTTATTCCAAACATCCGTGTAACGCATTACAGCTTCTTTACACGCTTTATTGTATTCGTCAACAGATATCTTTTTACCAATATCTTCTTTGGTGATTCCTAATTCTTTTTCAACACCTAATTCTACGGGTAAACCGTGTGTATCCCAACCTGCTTTACGCTTAACTTGGAAACCTTTTAAGGTTTTATAACGACAGAAAATGTCTTTAATCGAACGCGCCATTACGTGGTGAATACCTGGTAAACCATTTGCTGAGGGAGGTCCCTCAAAAAACACAAAAGGCTTATTTTCGTCGCGAGAGCTAATAGACTTTTCGAAAATATTTTCTTTTTCCCATTTCTCTAGCACACGTATTGCCACATTCGGCAAGTTTAATCCTTTATATTCCTTGTATTTAGCGCTCATTTCGCTTGACGTTTTAATTATGACTTGCAAAAATAAGGATTTCACGGGATTAGGGAAGTGAGGTGAAGAGAAGATTCAAAAATTCAAGGATTTAAGAATTCAAAAATTCACACCTCTTCTTCCCAACTTCACATTCCAGTAAGTTATCAAAATACTTCCTACAACACCAGGTAGCAACCAACCCACTACACCCGGTAATATTGCATTCACCACTACAAAAGCTGTAATGGCAGAAATATATGCTCCTAACATTCTAGTTAAATGTTGCACGAGCCAATTCTTTTTCAATTTAGCTCTGTCTCTAAACAACCTTAAATCTTGGATTGCAAACACAAGTAATGCACCCCCGAATACCGCTTGAACAATATTGATAACCCCAAACATGAAAATAGGAAACACCATCATCACAGGGGCGAAAAGCAACATGAAAAGAGCCATCCTTCTATCCCATTTTATAGAAATATCTTCCTCCTTATAACGCAATGCTCTCCAGCCGGTAAACAGGAAATAAAAAGAGAAAATACCTACACTAAACAAAAAGGGACTTACATGCTTAGGAAGACATGCTGTAATCATTGCCGAAATACTACACAGCAACATAGCATAGAAAAATATCCTTCCCCACATTTTGTGTTGCTTACCACCTTTTTTAAAAATGACAGCCAATGTAGCTGATAAAAGTGCTATCCCTCCAAAGGCAGCATGAATAAATATTAAAACTGTAATCATAATTCATTTATGAGATTCAAGGACTCAACAATTCAAAGATTTAAGGATTCAACAATTGTTTGAAACCTAGTCTAGAACAATACAAGATTAGAGCATAAGCAGCACAAAACCTGACGGTTGGGATATTTGTCAAACTACTGGGATGGAAAACAAGGTGTGGGATGACAAACAATAATTTCGGTACAAACTACAAATCAAGTTATTGTAAAACGGCATTTACAGTTTTAGAGAAAGCGGTGGCTAGAGCTTACAACTAAAGTTGCTCCATCTTCTCTTTGAAGGCAGGAATAAATGATCTTGATACAGGAACCCTGGCGGTCGTATTTTTTAGAGTTAAGGTATAACCTTGCGCATTTCCATCTACCTGCTCTACACAATTAAGGTTAACAATAAAGGCTCTGTGGGATTTGAATAGATACGTCTGCTCTATTAATTCATTCATTTTTTTCAAAGTCATTCTCACCTGTGTAGATTTCAGTACCTCATCCTTAAAATGATAGATATTAAGGTAATTTCCTTCCGTTTCTATGTACACTATTTCAGATGGATTGAACACATAATTTTGTGAACCTGATTCCACTTCAAGTAATTCCACCTCTTCGACTTCTATTTTTTTAGGAGAATGTAATTGCTGATTAATAGCAACAGATGATTTTATGTGCTGTCTCAACAATTTATTTTGCTGTAAAAAGGTGATAATTACTGCCGGAAACAAACCGATGGGTACCGTGAAACCGATAAAAATCAGCATCCCCTCCCAACCTATCCATGGAAAAAAATGCATCTCAACCGAATAAAAATAATTCCCAACAGCAATCATGAGTACATCTATATTCAGCCATACTATTTGCTTGCCAACTGTCCAGTTTTTCTCTTCAAAATAGTGAGGAAACATAAGTGGTAATAACAAAAGATTGAGCACCAATATTGCGAGTGTAACACATCCATACCCCAAAAGCTTAACGGACTTATAGGGGACTTCCACAAATTGTAACCCGAAAGGTTGAAAAAGCATTAAAAAGAGGCCGATAAAACCACTTATGGCAATGATCATGGGCCATTTTTTAATGTTCACCGGATAGGCTTGTTTAAGTATGTTTTTCTTTTTTGAAGTCATTTCTCGATGCACGAAGATAATCCTTCCACCTAATAATTTGAAATTCAAGTAAAATACCTGCTTTCCTGCTCAATATTTTTTATCTTTTGACAAAGCAAGAAAATGGCAGAACACCATCATCATCATAAAAGTGGGGACAATTTAAAACTTGCCTTTTTCCTCAATTTGAGTTTTACTTTTTTAGAATTCATCGGAGGATGGTGGGTAAATAGTGTTGCCATTTACTCTGATGCTATACATGATTTAGGCGACTCATTAGCTTTAGGTACAGCATGGTATTTAGACAAAAAATCAAAACAAGACCCTAACAAAAAGTACACGTTTGGTTACCAACGTTTTTCTTTATTAGGTGCTTTAATTAACAGTATTGTATTGATTGTTGGATCGATTTGGGTAGTCAAAGAAGCAATAGAGAGAATAGCTCAACCCGAAGCATCCAATGCATCTGGCATGTTAGTTTTTGCCCTTGTCGGAATCACTGTAAATGGCTACGCTGCCTGGAAGGTGGGGCATGGCAAATCCTTAAATGAACGTGTAGTAAGCTGGCATTTATTGGAGGATGTTTTAGGATGGGTAGCAATTTTAGTTTTGGCCATCATCTTACAATTTACCGATGCTTATTACCTAGACCCCATTCTTTCCCTTTTTATTACCCTGTTCATTCTATGGGGAGTCTTTAAAAGATTGAAAGAAACGCTATATATATTTCTGCAGGGGGCTCCACAAGAAATTGATTTAGACAATTTGAAACTTTCTTTATTAAATATTGATAAAGTTGAAGAAATTCACCACACACATATTTGGACAATTGAAGGTGACACTAGCGTGTTTACCACACACATCAAATTGAAAGAAATAGACGACTACCAGGAAATCATTGCTACCAAGGAAAAAATTAAAAACCACCTGAAAACTTATAATTTTAAACACTGCACACTTGAGATAGAACTGGATAAGGAAAAATGTTCATTGGACTAAAGTTATGCAAGCCGTATTTTAAAAGTAACCGTTTTCATTCACCACGAACAATAAGTCGTTCACCACGAATAATTGTTCATCCACATCTTTTCTCCCCCCTCCTACATCCATTTCCCTAAATTTGACGTAAATATTAACGTGCGCATTTTTAAGTACTTAATTCCCCTTATTGCTATCCTTTGGACGGTAGGGAATTGTTATGCCATAAATTATTATAGTGTCCAGCCCGGAAACTATGGTAATAATGCCACATGGACTTCGGTTCCAGTTACCAACAACGCGCCGCCAGACATTCTTCCTTTTGGAGATTCAGTATTTATATCACATGAATTAAGTCACACCAAAGAGTTAATTTATTTTGGCGTACTTGTTATTGAAAGTTCGGGTTATCTCTACGATTCAAAGGATGTTACCATTGAAAGTACAGGATTTGGCTTTATCGATGGCATGTTAGATTTAAAGACGAATTTTTTCAATTTAAATGAAACGGAAGTTAACGGCTCGATTATTTCCTTAAAAAAAGTTGAAAATGGTCAAGGAGCAACATTGAACAACAACGGCTACATAGAACCAAGGACGTTTGAAAACTACTCTACCGTTAATAACAACGGTGAAATTGCGGTGACACAATCCAACGGAACCTTTATCAATCATCCCGACGCTAACCTTGTTAATACAGACGTAATAAATACCGCCTGTAATCTTGAAAACAACGGAAACATAACGAATACGGGTACTGTAAATGCCTCTGATGACCTCACAAATACTGGAAATATTTCTTCCACTGGAACAGTAAACGTTGGTGTAAATATGGAGAACTCTGGAACGGTACAAAGTAGCGGAACGATAAACGTAACTGAAGATTACAACAATGATGGAAGTACTCAAAATTCCGGAAACATAACAGTGACCCTAGATTTCTTCAATAATGGAACATTCATTAATAATGGTACTGTTAACATCTTAGAAAATTTAGAAAACTCTGGCACTATCAATAATAACCCATTGGGAAACATAACGGTAACCCTTGATTACGCCAATACAGGTTCATTAAATAATTCTGGATACCTCAATGCCAACGCGATTACCGACGAAGGTTATACGTGTAACTCAGCCAGCATTCAAGTTACTCAGGGTAACACCTATGATTGCGATGGTTGTACCATGACCTGTGGTGGATCTACAACAACTTGTTTTTTAAACCTTTCAGGGGGTGCATATATAGAAGAACAAAACTACTGTTGTCAGGATAACTCTAATACAGCTATATCTACTGCAAGTCCTTTTTTAATTGATTCCGCAACCATCTTCATATGCGGTCAACCTTTGCCGGTTGAACTCCTTTCTTTTTCTGGAAAAGCGTTGAAGAATGGAAACAATGAAATTACCTGGGTTACCGCAACAGAAATGAACAATGATTACTTTTTACTGGAAAAGAGTTTAGATGGAACACAATGGGTTACTTTAGAAAAAGTAAAAGGTGCTGGATACAGCGAACAAGAAATAAGTTATACAGTAGTAGATGAAACGGCTTTGTTAGGGGTGAGCTATTACCGCCTCAAGCAAGTAGACTATAATGGCGATCATCAATATTTTGGCCCCATCTCCATTCATCAAAAAATAGGAGACCATGTACTTTCCACGTATCCTAATCCTACAAAAGACATTCTCAACGTAAGATCAACAAAAGAACTAACACTTTCTAATTTCCGCTTTACAAGTTTATCGGGAAAAAACATTGCCAACCTCATTAATCTAGAGGAAATCTCTAGTCAACACGTGCGCCTAAATCTGGCTCATTTACCAGACGGTGTTTACCTCTTACAATATGGAGGTGAAGTGCATCGAATCATTAAACAATAAGTCATAAAAACCTGAGATTATTAGGGATAAGTAATGGAATGGGATAATGATTAAGCCCTAACATTTAAACCTAAGAACTGGAAGACTTATCCTCTCGACCAAACAGTTAGCAGCTTTGCATGAAAATAAAAAGGCCGACTCCAAATGGAATCGGCCTTTTGCTTGAAAAATCAATATGTAAACGTGGTATTAGTTCTTCGTGAACTTGATTGTTTTCACATCATCACCTTGTTGTACTACTAATAAGTACATTCCAGCACTGTTTCCTGTGAAGTCAAATTCAACATCATGATCTAATTCATCTGCACTAATCGTTCTTGACATGATCATTCTTCCATCCATACTGTAAACAGTAACTTCTGCATTTACATCATGGTGCTCTCCTGTAAAGAATAAGCTAAATATTCCATTGTTTGGATTAGGGAATAAAACGATGTCTTCTTCCTCTACTACCTCAATCGCTTCCATTTTAGAACTGATACATGGTCCTAAGTAATCACCATGTGCTAAGTGAGCTGGTACAGCATTTGCACTCACACAAATGTTGTGGTATTCCACGGTAGTTACTCCTTTTTTCTTCTTAGATTCTTTGTGACACACCATTACTTTATTCATGTTGTTTCCACATCTTGCATCAATTACATCTATAAAGAAAGATTGACTAACAGTACAACCATTCGCATCAGTAACTAACAAAGTGTAATTTGTAGGCACCATTGGAGAAACATCTATGTTCGCCGTATTTCCAACATTTACTCCATCTTGGTTTGTCCATGCATATGTATACCCTTGAATTCCACCTGCAGTAGTTGAAGCTAAATTCACTGTTTGTGTTCCATATCCTAAGTAAATTGTATACTGGTTTTGACCCGCAACTGGGAAATCTGGAGACATAACCAAAGAAGTTGTCAATACATCTGGTTCCGTTAAAGTAACTGTTTCAGAAATTGTTCTTCCTTTAGCATCGGTTACAGTTAAAGTATAAGTACCTGCACCTAAGTTTGCAGCATCTTCAGAAGATTGTCCATCAGACCAAGCATAAGTGTAAGGTAAACACCCTCCATCCATTACTGCATCAACACTTCCATCTGTTAATCCATTACAAGAGATATTTACACCTCCGATGTAAGTAGCTGGAGTTAAGCTTAAGCTAAGTGGAACGGTAGTAATTTCAACATCAAAACTACATGTAGCAGTGTTACCTGCGTCATCAGTAATTGTATAAGAAACAGTCGTCACTCCTTCTTCAAAATTATCACCTGATTGGTGAGAAGAAGTTACTGTGTAAGAACAGTTATCCCAAACTTGTGGTGCATTCCATGTAATAGCAGGACTACAATCATTCGGTTGTGCTTGGTATGAAATATTAGCAGGACAAGTAATCGTTGGTGCGATGTTATCCTCAACTGTTACCACTGCTGTAGCTGTACTTGTGTTTCCAGAAGGATCAGTAACCGTTAAAGTAACGGTATTGTTTCCTAAATCAGCACATGTAAAATCTGTTTGAGAAAGTGCTAAACTCACACCACAAACGTCATTTGATCCATTATCAATATCTAATGGAGTAATCGAAGCCATTCCATTAACATCCAAGGCAACAGTAAAATCTTGAGCCATCGCTACTGGAGCTGTTGAATCTACAACAGTAACTGTTGCAGTATTTGATGAAGAGTTATTACTATTATCTACTGCTGTTAACGTCACTGTATTTGCTCCTACATGAGCACAGTTAAAGTTCGTTTGAGAAGCAGAAATAAATGCTATACCACAATTATCATCACTTGCATTGTCTATCATTAATGATGCTGGTATCATTTTATCTATACTCAAATCAGCAATAAAACATCCACTTGCATCATTTCCTCCTAATTGCTCTAGAACAACACTTGCAGAAGTAGTAGTTGTAACTGTAAAGTTAACCGCTTCGGCTTGTGTAGTATTCGTAGAATTAAAGGTTTGATTAAACAATGTTCCAACACTTAAATTAAAGTTTTGTTGGTATTCACCACTACCCCCATTATTTCTATGTAAGAAATTGATTGTATACGTACCTGGTGTAAATACTACATTTTGTACTGATTCCAACTTGGAGTTAACGCTTCCAGATAAATCAACACTCACACCACTTGTTGCCGTAGGAATAAACGTATTCCAAACATCAACATTTCCAGTGATTACATTCCAATCCGTTAATGATCCGATATTGAATCCTAATGTTTCATTAGAGAAGTCACCATTAAACACTTGCTGTGTTGAAGGTGCTCCAAGAATTGACGCGTTTCCTGTTGCGTCTAAATAAACCGTTACATCTTGCGTATTAGCATTTGGTGCTGTCGAATCAATAACGGTTACCGTTGCAGTTGCATTATCTGTGTACCCGTTGGCATCAGTCACTGTTAAAGTTACCGTATGCGCACCAAGGTCTGCACAGTTGAAATTAGCTGGAGATACTGTCATACTAGCAATACCACATGTTGCAGTAGAACCATTATCAATATCTGCTCCAGTAATTGTAGCCATTCCTGAATTATCTAAAGCAAGTGTTAAGTTTTGAGCAACTGCATTTACTGTACAATTGTTTACCACTAAATTAAAGTTTTGGAAAGCAGTTCCTGCAGGGTCTTGATGGTGTAATTTATCTTCTACTCTTAGAGAAATTGCAACATTTCCAGCATCCGCCGTAGCTGGCGTTCCAGACAAAGTAGCTGTTCCATCTCCATGATCAGTAAGTGTTAACCATGCTGGTAAATTCAAACCAGCGATTTCCATTTCATCACCGTAAGCCATATCAGGATCGGCAACCACAACGTTGTAGGTATACGCACTACCAACATCTGCAGAATTAACCGGTGTTGATGTAAATGCTGGCGCCGAGTTCACTACTTGGTAAACTTCATGCACCGTTTGGTCACCGTAACTATCTTCTGCTGTAAAGAATACATGACGGTGCCCCCATTGGTCTACAGTAGGTGTCCAACTGAAGGTTCCTGAAGTAGGGTTTCCTGCAGCTGTAGGTAAATTACTAAAGCTTGCTCCTGCATACAATGGAATTTTATTCCCCATCATATTCTTTCCCTGAACATTGACGATCTGAACCACATCTAAAGGGTCGGGATCTGATGCTTGAACCGTGTAAGTATATGTACTTCCTGGTGCGATTGCAATATCATGCGATCCTGTTGCAGGCGTTGGAGGAACATCAAACTGCGGTTTTAAACTTACAATGATAGACACTGAAGTATTTACCTGTGAACCTACATTATCTTGTGCAATAAAGTTGATCACATTCGTTCCCAAATTACTCGCAGTTGGCGTCCAAGAAAACGTTGTTTGAACCGGATTTGCAGTAGTTGGTAAATTCGGTGAGAAAGAAGAACCTAATGGCGCTCCAATTGCCGATAATTGAACTGTTGACCCTGGATCTGTATCCAAAGCTTTTACGTTGAAAGTAACGGTTTGACCAGGTGATGTTTGGTAAACATACCCCGCATTCGGAGTTACTCCGTAATCAAACTCAGGTGGGTTAGATTGTTGTACAATTCTTATGATGAAATCGTTAATTACTTTAGATTGACCGTCTTCAACAACTATAGCCGCATTGTATAATTGTCCTACCGACGCATTACTCGTATTAAAAGTCAATACTCCCGTTGTAGGGTGTATGCTCAATCCACTTGGTTGACTCCCCAAAAACTCATTGTAAGTTGCCAACCTGTAGGTTAAAGCATCATTATCTGGGTCCGTTGCTGGAACTTGGAAAGTTGCCGTTGTACTATTGGTTTGCATCGCAATGATGGGAGCCATAGTTACAACAGGTGCATCGTTTCCTGCTCCAACATTTACTTTGGTTTCATTTCTCCAACTTGCTGAAGAATTATTGACCATCCCGTAAATCTTACAACAGCTTGCAAAATAGGCGATAAAATCTCCTGTATTCGCGTAGGTATGTGTTAAAGTTGTTTCTCCATAATGCCAGTTTTCGGCAGAACTAGAGGATGTAACTGTTACGTTAAACATCTGTGATTGACCATCACCAAAATACAAGCGATCAGAATAACTTGAACTTCCTATTGATCGATATCCGGCGTAAGCCTGAGAAATTTTAAACTCTATGGTGTTTCCAGAGAGCACTCTCCATGAAATTGTCCCATGTCTAAAGTGACTGGCCAGAGAGGTGAATGAAACTAAACAGATACTTAAAAGCAGCAAGAACCTGTTTAGAAAACGTAAGTGTGTTTTCATAATTAATTTTATTGGTTAAAAAAATTTTGGTTCAGCTGCGCAAATAAATTAGATATATGCGGCAGTAAAGGATAAGGGAGAACTCAGCTCTCCCTCAACCAGTAGCAGTGGGTTCATAGGTTCCTAAATCAGGCCTATTAATACCGGGGGTAAATGTATCTCATGTATTCCTTCCTTCATAAAATTTGTTTCGAATCACTTCCTAAAGGTTACCAATTACATGCTTAGTTGTCAGTATTTTAAAAAACACATCAATGCCCTTTAAAAATATACATATCTACCCCTCATTTCTTTCGGAAAAACCCCCTCTAAATATTTAGGTGAACCACATTCTTAGTTATTGATTCCCGTAAAACCAAAATCCTAGTTTAAAACCGTCACAGTATTGTTTGATGAATTCCTTTAAATAGAGTTGAATTAGGAAAGGATTTAGGCATCCAAAACTTCCCAACTTTCGTTAATTTCAAAAGCGAACAAAATATATCAACCCTTTGTTTGTTAGTAAAAGGCGGGAAGCGTATTTTTGTAGATTGGAACGAGTGCCATATGAAAGAATTTAAAGCGGGTCCATTATTGGACAACATAGATATACCGAAAGACTTAAGAAATCTAACGGTAGATGATTTACCTCAGGTTTCGGATGAAGTTCGTCAGTACATCATAGATGTAATTTCAGAAATTGGAAACTCTCACTTCGGTGCTAGTTTAGGTGTGGTCGAATTAACAGTGGCTTTACACTATGTTTTCGATACACCCTACGATCAATTGGTTTGGGACGTAGGTCACCAAGCTTACGGACACAAAATCTTAACCGGTCGTAGAAAGCAATTCCACACCAATAGAATCAAAGGAGGAATCTCAGGATTCCCAAAAAGAAGCGAGTCTGAATACGATACCTTTGGTGTTGGTCACTCTTCAACTTCTATCTCTGGTGCTTTAGGAATGGCTGTTGCCAATAATTATAAAGGGGAAAAAGAAAGACAACACATCGCCGTAATTGGAGATGGTGCAATGACTGCAGGTTTGGCTTTCGAAGGTATGAATCATGCCGGTTTCGAAAAAGACGCCAACCTATTGGTGGTTTTGAACGATAACTGTATGTCTATTGACCCTAATGTTGGTGCTTTAAAAGACTACTTAACAGACATCACAACATCTCATACCTATAATAAGGTAAAAGATGAGGTTTGGAAGTTGTTAGGTAAAATGTCAAAATTCGGACCTGATGCACAAACCGTTGCTTCAAAAGTATCTACCGCTTTAAAAGGAAGTTTATTGAAGCAAAGCAACTTGTTCGAAGCCCTAAACTTTAGATACTTCGGCCCAGTTGATGGTCACGACGTAATAGGTTTAACAAAGATTTTAGAAGACTTGAAAGATATCCCTGGTCCTAAGTTGTTACACATTTTGACCAAAAAAGGGAAAGGATATAAATATTCGGAAGAAGGAAACCCTACACAATGGCACGCACCAGGTGTTTTTAACAAGCACACAGGTGAGATTGTCAAGGTGGTTCCAAAATCTCCACAAGCGCCAAAATACCAAGAGGTGTTTGGACATACTATTGTTGAGTTAGCAGAAGAGAACGATAAAATTATGGGTATTACACCTGCTATGCCATCAGGGTCTTCGTTAAACATCATGATGAAAGCGATGCCAGACAGAGCTTTTGACGTAGGTATTGCAGAACAACATGCCGTTACTTTCTCAGCTGGTTTAGCTACGCAAGGAATGGTTCCTTTCTGTAACATTTACTCATCGTTCATGCAACGTGCTTACGACCAAGTTGTACATGATGTTGCCTTACAGAATTTAAATGTTGTTTTCTGTTTAGACCGAGCAGGTTTTGCCGGAGCCGATGGAGCAACGCACCATGGAGCACTAGATATCGCCTACATGCGCAGTATCCCAAACATGATAGTTGCTGCACCTATGAATGAAGCAGAATTGCGTAACATGATGTACACTGCTCAGCAAGAAAACATGGGACCATTCAGTATTCGTTACCCAAGAGGTAAAGGTGTAATGCCAGAGTGGAAAACAAAAATGAAGGCGATTAAAGTAGGTACGGGTAGAAAAATCACTTCAGGTGAAGACATCGCTGTACTTTCTATCGGACATCATGGAAACTACGTGCAGAAAGCCATAGAGTTGGTAAAAGGAGAAGCAAGCGTAGCACATTACGACATGCGTTTTGTGAAACCGCTTGACGAAACTTTATTACACGAAGTTTTCAGTAAGTTCGATAAAGTAATTACCGTAGAAGACGGAACCATTATGGGAGGTATGGGTTCTGCTATTTTAGAATTCATGGCCGATAATAAGTACAAAGCAGATTTAACGCGTTTAGGTATTCCTGATGCTTATGTTCACCACGGTACACAAGATGAATTGTACACAGATTGTGGTTTCGATGCTCCTGGAATTGCCAATACTATACGTAAAGAATTGAATTTGAAACAACAAATTATAGAAGACCAAAAAAACGTTGGTTAGACGTCTATTGAGTTATATTTATAAGGCCTGGGTATTTACTCAGGCCTTTTTTTTGGCCCTTTCCCTACGCATACTACAGGTCGCGCTATACGTTGTAGTCCTCTGTAGCAAAGCTTAAAAACTTCATGCTTATAGGGCTTCTACAGTCGCCCTACCTTCATTTTGTTTTAATAGCCTTCCTACCTGCGGGCTGCCACTACTATCGCTAAGGAAAAATAGTTTTGAGAGTGAGTATTGAGCAAGTTAATATTCAAACCAGTTTTGAAATGCTCAATTTACCCAACTTTGTAAATCTGATATAGGTTATCGAGCGGAGTCGAGATGCCGTAAGAACGGAGAATAAGTTTTTAGAATCTTTTGAATCACCCGAGCATAACCTTTCTTTGGTTCGTTTCTAGTGTCGTACTGATCGGAGCCGAAGTATCATCGATGGAAAAAATTGAACAAACTCTAGAAGTCTAGCTATCTAGGCATCTAGAAGTCTAAGCAAACAATTCCTTCAATACCTCCTCTATCCTACTGCACGAAATAATCTCTATCTTAAAATTCTTCTGATCTATTCCCTTGTTGTGTTTAGAAATAATGATTTTATCAAAGCCTAATTTTTGCGCCTCGTGTATACGCTGGTCAATTCTATTGACGGGTCTTATCTCTCCGGCTAAACCAACTTCGGCACTTAAACAAATGTTACGCTCTACACTAATATCAAAATTAGAAGAAAGTATAGCCGCAACAACCGCCAAGTCTATTGCAGGATCATCTACTTTGATCCCTCCAGCAATGTTTAAGAACACATCTTTAGCCGCAAGTTTAAAACCACAACGCTTTTCCATCACTGCCAATAGCATGTTCAGTCTTCGCAAATCAAAACCTGTAGCACTTCGCTGTGGCGTTCCATAAGCAGCTGTACTCACGAGAGCTTGTATTTCTATTAACATGGGTCTTAACCCCTCTAACGTAGCTGCTATAGAAACTCCACTCAAGGACGTATCCGAATCCGATATTAAAATTTCAGATGGATTTTCTACTTGTCTTAATCCATTTCCTAACATTTCATAGATACCCAATTCATTCGTAGAACCAAAACGATTTTTAATACTGCGCAATAAACGATAGACATGATTTCTATCTCCTTCGAATTGAAGTACTGCATCCACCATGTGCTCCAAAACTTTTGGACCAGCCAAAGAACCTTCTTTAGTGATATGCCCAATAAGAAATACCGGTGTCTCTGTTTGTTTCGCAAAACGCAACAATGCAGCGGTACATTCTCTAATCTGAGAAATACTTCCTGGTGAACTTTCTATGTGTTGTGAAAAGATAGTCTGAATGGAATCAATAATTAAAATATCCGGCTCTAAGAGTTCTGCTTGTTTAAATATATTCTGAACATTTGTCTCCGTTAATATGTAACATTCTTGGTTCGTATTTCCAATACGTTCTGCTCGCATTCGGATTTGTTGATCGCTCTCTTCACCGGATACATAAAGTATCGACTTTTTTTCCGCCACGGCCATTTGCAACAACAAAGTTGACTTGCCTATCCCAGGCTCTCCACCAAATAAAACAAGGGATCCAGGAACAAGTCCGTTACCGAGTACGCGGTTCAATTCTTTATCTTGTAATTGAATACGTTCTTCTTTTCTCGTCTCAATATCTCCCAATTTTTGAGGCTTTGCTGTACGTCCAGACGAAGAAGAAAAAGCAACCACTTCTTTCTTTGATGTACTTACCACCTCTTCAACAAAAGAGTTCCACTCCGAACAAGATGGACATTTCCCCAACCATTTTGGAGTTTCATAACCACAACTTTGGCAAAAATATGCCGACTTCATTTTAGCCATACGAGCAATTCAAAAATTATAATTCAACATTCAAAAAGAACCTTCTTCCAAAAGTAGCAAGAACTAATTGCGAAGCAAGTATAGCAAAGGAGAACGTAAAGTTTTTATGGTTTGAAGGTTTTCTCGCTGCGCTCGAAAATAAATCGTAACTTTTATTCCCAAAACCTAACCATTATGTCAACAATATCAAATTTTGAAGATCTCGATATATGGAAATTATCTCGAGAACTAAATAAACAACTCAACCGAACACTAAAGTACGTCCCAACACAAGATTATGGATTTTTAAAAAACCATATCCTTAAAACTGCC
>NZ_JBVCPV010000024.1:0-21549 GCF_057456495.1 Lishizhenia sp.
ATCTTCACGTTTCTAATTTTCCATGGAGCACTACTTTATCCAGAGCAATTAATCAGCGTGGTGAACAGTAAAGAAGAATATTTACCAGAAAGTGCCCGTATACTGCGTATGGTATTTGGCTCCATACTCATTTTCGGATGCTTTACGCCCTTTTTTCAAACCATCAATGGTTCTGGAAACACAAGGGTTACGCTTATCATAGAAATCACCAGTATTATTATCTACCTTATCTGTGCCTACCTCTTTGTAAAAGTATGGCAGTTCGAAATCTTTAACGTTTGGTTTGTAGAATACATCTACTTTGGTAGTTTAAGTATTTTATCTATCGGTTATTTGAAATTTTTTAATTGGCAACAAAAAGTTATTTAATGGAAAAGTTGAACATCGTTTTTATGGGAACCCCTGAGTTCGCCGTTACTATATTAGATACATTAAACAAAAGCAAGGACGTAAACGTGGTTGCTTGTATTACTGCACCAGACAAGCCTGCAGGACGTGGACAAAAAATCAATCAAAGTGCGGTTAAGAAATACACCCTGGAACACGACATACCTTGTTTACAGCCTACCAATTTGAAAGACGAAAGTTTCATAGGAAATTTAAAAGCAATTAATGCCGACTTATTCGTGGTAGTTGCCTTTAGAATGTTACCTGAAGTTGTATGGGCTATGCCTCCAAAAGGGACCATTAATTTACACGGAAGTTTATTACCACAATACCGTGGAGCCGCTCCTATCAACTGGGCAGTAATAAATGGAGAAAAGGAAACAGGTGTTACTACCTTCTTTATAGAAAAGGAAATTGATACCGGTTTAGTAATCGAAAGAGAAGCTATAGCCATAGGAGAAAATGAAACTGCTGGTGAGTTGCACGATCGTTTGATGCACTTAGGAGCAAAACTAACCCTACAGAGTGTTTTAAAAATAAGTAGTGGTGATTATAAGGCCGTTGACCAAAGCGAATTGACGGAGGAAGAACTCAAAGCCGCTCCCAAAATCTTTAAACCAGATTGTGCTATTGATTTTAACTGGGATGTGCAACGCATACACAATTTTGTAAGAGGTATGTCACCCTACCCTACAGCCTGGTTTACGATGCACAATACAAAGGCAGAGAACAAGAAAACCTTCAAAGTATTTAGAACAACTATTCATTCCACTTCTAAGAATGACGCAACGGCGTTAATTGTCGAGGATGGAAAGCTCATTCTTCAATTACAAGCTGGAAGTTTAGAAATTCATGAAATTCAAATGGAGGGTAAAAAACGATTGAATGCAAAACAATTCATGCAAGGATACCGCCCTGAAGAATGGGAAATTGTGATGTAAAACCACATTGACGAAATACTCGTCAACGGTTCTGATTATATAGCTTTACACTAAGTAATACGTTAAAGGGGAAAACCTTAGTAAAATAGGGGTATTCTAGAGCTTATTTAAAAAAAATGAAATTCGCATTAATTTTATTATTATTCGCAACACCTCCTCAAACCCTTGATTTATAAAGGTTTATAAGAATTATTATTAACATTTTGCCGGAATTATCAACAGAAGCGACTATTTTTTTTCTGAAACCCTTGCTAAATAAGCTTATTCGTATATATTTGTTACAGTTAATTTTGAAAACAAACAAAAACCAAAACTATGAACAAAGCAGAATTAATTGAAGCGATGGCTTCAGACGCTGGATTGTCAAAAGCTGATGCAAAAAAAGCATTAGATGCATTTACTAACTCTATCACTGGTGCCTTGAAAAAAGGAGATAGAATCTCATTAATCGGATTCGGATCTTTCTCTATCTCTGAGAGAGCTGCAAGAACTGGTAGAAACCCACAAACTGGTAAAGAAATTCAAATCGCTGCTAAAAACGTTGTTAAGTTTAAAGCAGGTGCTGATTTACAAGACAAAGTAAACTAATAAGGTTTATCAAAGATGAAGGGAGCCTCGGCTCCCTTTTTTTATTGCTATAAATATGAAAAATCAAAGAGAACAAGTCCTTGCCGCTTTTTATGACATCATCACTGAAAACAAACAAGAGATGTTTGACCGTCTTTCTCAACTGAGAACGAGACACATGGCAATTGTAGTTGAAAACATGTACCAACAACACAATGCCTCGGCAGTGGTTAGAAGTTGTGACTTGTTTGGCTTTCAAGATTTACATATTATAGAAAATGAATTTCAATACAAAGTAGATCCTGAGATTGCCAAAGGAGCAACCCAATGGATAGACCTTAAGCAATACACTTCTAAGGAAAATGCTACCAAAGACTGTATCAATCATTTAAGAAGTGAAGGCTATAAAATAGTAGCCACTAGTCCGCATAAAAAAAGTGTAACCATACACGATTTAGACATCACTCCAAAAACAGCAATTATGTTTGGTACAGAGTGGACGGGACTTTCTGATACGGCCTTAGAGATGGCGGATGAATATGTACATATCCCCATGTATGGATTTACAGAAAGTTTCAATGTTTCTGTTTCTGCTGCATTAGTAATGCACACCTTAAGAAACCGATTAGAAAACTCTGATCTAAACTGGAAGTTATCACCAGAAGAAATCGTTGAACTAAAAATTTCTTGGTGTAAACAAATTCTACGCAACGCCGACGTAATGGAGGAGGAAATAATAAAACGTCTATAAGTCGCGCCACACAACTACTCCACTCCTTCCCTGTACAAGTGCTTGATAATTAAGTTTTAAATACTTACATTAGAGCAAACTATAAACAAAAAAACACATGGGAAAAGGAGATGTGAAAACAGCAAAAGGTAAACGATTTAGAGGAAGCTACGGGATTACGCGTCCACGTAAAAAAGTTAAACCTAACGCGAAACCACAAGCTGAAAAAGCAACGAAAGCTGAACCAGTGAAAAAGAAAACTACTGCTAAAAAAGCAAGTACTACAACCACAGCTAAAAAAACCACCACAACGAAGAAAACTACAGCAGCAAAGAAAACGAGCACAACTGCTAAAAAAACTACAGCTGCCAAAAAAACATCAACCGCTAAAAAGTCTACCACTAAAAAGAAAGACGAAGAAGAATAGTATAAACATAAGATGAACAAAAAGTCTCTTTTCTATTAAGATCAGAGGCTTTTTTTATTTTGTTAAATTCTTTTCACCTTTATTCATTTTATCTCCTTAAATTGTGGTGAATTTCATAAATAATTTCACAATTTTGTGGTGTGGCTAAATAGATGATACATTCACTTTTAATCAATAACGATTACCGAATGATTATCAGCTATTTACATCACTTTATTGAACATATCAAAAAATATCAAAAATGAAACACAATTTTGGAGCTGGTCCTTGTATCTTACCACAAGAAGTTTTTAAAAAAGCTGCAGCAGCAGTTATCGATTTTAACGGACTATCAATTTTAGAAGTTTCTCACCGTAGTGCTGACTTCGTTGCTGTAATGGAGGAAGCGAGAGAAAACGTAAAGAAAGCGTTAAACGTACCTGCGGGATACACCGTATTGTTCTTGCAAGGTGGTGCTAGCTTAGGTTTCTTAATCACGGCGTACAACATGATGGGGAAACACAAAAGAGCGGGTTACATCAATACAGGAACTTGGTCTTCTAAAGCGATTAAAGAAGCTAAAGGAATTGGTTTAGACGTTGTAGAAGTTGCCTCTTCTAAAGACAAAGGTTTCTCTTACATCCCTAAAGGATTCGATATCCCAGAAGACATTGACTTCTTGCACTTCACATCAAACAACACCATTGCTGGTACTCAGTTCAAAGACTTCCCAAAAACAAATGTTCCTTTAGTATGTGATATGTCATCTGACATTTTCTCTAAAGAAATTAACGTTGCAGATTTTGATATTATTTACGCTGGTGCTCAGAAAAACTTAGGTCCAGCAGGAGCTACTTTATACATCGTTAAAGATGAGATTTTAGGAAAATCTACAGCAGCACACATTCCAAGTTACTTAGACTTGGCAGTTCATGCTGATAAAGACTCTATGTTCAATACACCTCCTGTTTACTCTGTATTTGTTGCTAACTTAAACTTGCAACACATGTTAGCTAACGGAGGAGTTCAAGCCATTGCTAAAGAAAATCAAGCAAAAGCTGAATTGATTTACAAAACAATAGACGAAAACCCATTGTTCGAAGGAACTACAGCGGTAGAAGATAGATCAGAAATGAATGTTACTTTCCGTTTGAAAGACGAAAGTTTAACTGACAAATTCAACGCAGCATGGAATGCAGCAGATTTAGTTGGATTAAAAGGACACAGATCTGTTGGTGGATTTAGAGCTTCTATGTACAATGCATTGCCATTGAGCAGTGTTCAAGTATTGGCAGATTTAATGAACAACTTCGCAAAAGAAAACGCTTAATTCCAAAAGAAAATTACAATGATGAAAATATTAGCAAACGACGGTATATCAGCAGAAGGTAAAGAAGCTTTAGAGAAAGCTGGACACACAGTGATTACAGAAAAAGTTGAACAAGACAACTTAATCGATGCAATCAATAACGAAAACTACGAGGCCTTGATCGTTAGATCTGCAACCGTAGTAAGAGAAAACTTAATTGATGCATGTCCAAACCTTAAATTCATCGGAAGAGGTGGTGTTGGTATGGATAACATTGATGTTGAATACGCACGTAACAAAGGAATTGTTGTGTCTAACACACCTTCAGCTTCATCACAGTCTGTAGCTGAGTTGGTAATGGGACACTTGTTCTCTATCTCTCGTTCTTTACACGATTCTTTTAAAAACATGCCTGCAAACGGTGTGAACGACTTTAAAGTATTGAAAAAGAAATATGGTAAAGGAGTTGAATTAAGAGGGAAAAGTTTAGGTATCATCGGATTCGGAAGAATTGGACAATCTTTAGCTTCTTACGCTTTAGGATGTGGTATGAAAGTTATCGCGGTATCTAGAAAAGCTGAAAGTGTAAGTATTCCTTTAACCATTGAAGGTATTGGAAAAATTCAAGCAGAAATTAATACGACGACAGACATGTCTGAGTTATTGAAAAATTCTGACTTCATCTCTTTACATGTACCTAAGCAAGCAGATGGATCAGCTGTTTTAGGAGCAGCAGAGTTCGATAAAATGAAAGACGGAGTTCGCATTGTTAACGCTGCAAGAGGTGGTGTTATTGATGAAGATGCTTTATTGGCAGCTATCGAATCTGGAAAAGTAGCTAACGTTGCTTTAGACGTATTCGAAAACGAACCAAATCCTCGTCAAGATTTATTGACAAACGAAAAAATTGCAACTACTCCACACATCGGTGCCGCTACAGTTGAAGCACAAGCACGTATCGGTTTAGAATTAGCAGATATCATTGTTTCGAACTTCGGTTCTAAATAATTCACAGGAAATATTTTTAAAGGTTGGGCACATGTCCAACCTTTTTTGTGTCCCCCATTTATTTGATTGATTACATGGCAAAACTAAAAGCATTTAAAGCAGTACGACCTACAAGAGATAAGGCACATTTAGTGGCATCACGTCCCTATTACACTTACAAACCAAATATTCTTGAGGCCAAATTAGAGGAAAATCCGTACACCTTCATTCACATCATTAATCCTGAACACAATATTTCAGAAGAATTGAGAACAGAACCTAATTCTCCTGAACGCTTCAAAAATGTGCGTAACGTTTTCGAAGAGTTTTGTGCACAAGGTATTTTAAAACAAGATGAAGAGGAAGCTTTATATGTTTATCAACAAACGAAAAACGGACACGTTTACACAGGAGTAATTGCCGGTGCAAGTGTTGAAGAATACAACAACGACCTCATAAAAAAACATGAGGCTACCCTTACAGAACGTGAGGAAATGTTTACCAACTATTTAGACATTGTTGGCTTTAACGCAGAACCCGTATTGATTTCTCACCGCAAGGATAAATTAATTGATGATTTATTAGAGATCATTTGCTCTGCTCGACCAGAATACGAATTCTGCACTGCTGATGCCGTAAAACACGAATTATGGGTGGTACAGGATGTTTTAAAAGAAAAACTAATAGAGGCGTACCAAAGTATTGAAGCTACTTATATTGCAGATGGTCACCATAGGTCTGCTAGCTCTGCATTATTGAGCCAACGTATGCAAGAGAGATACCCCGATGCGAGTGGCGATAAAAACTTCAATTATATCCTAGGGTTCTTAATCGATGAAACTCGTTTAACAATTCTAGAATTTAACCGTTTGGTTAAGACCATGAACGGACTTAGTCCGCAAGAAGTACTTACGGCTTTTGAAGAACATTTCGAAATTACAAAACTAGATGGTGCTTGTTCTCCAGAAAACATGCATGAATTCCATTGTTGTATGGATGGAAATTGGTACAAGTTAAAATGCAAGCCAGAAGTTTTAGCATCCAAAGAAATTGTAGACCAAATAGATGCAGAAATTTTGACGAAATACATTCTCTCCCCTATCTTTGATATAAAAGATTTAAAAACGAATAAAGACATCAACTTTATTTCTGGAGAAGAAGGTCACTTAGGCGTAGAAAGGGAAATAGCAAAGGGGAAATACAAGGTTGGATTTGTATTGTACCCAGTAACAATAGATCAAGTAAAAGCTGTTGCCGACGAAAACAAAATTATGCCGCCAAAGTCAACTTGGGTAGAACCGAAGATGAGGAGTGGTTTAACCATTTATAAGATTAACGAATGATTGTTGAGACGATAGATAGGATAAAAGAAGAAATTGGTAAAGATGTTACACTTGTAGCTGTTTCTAAAACAAAACCGGTTGCGGACATAGAAACGGCTTACCAAGGAGGTCAACGTATTTTTGGAGAGAATAAGGTTCAAGAGCTCGTAGAAAAATATGAAGCCTTACCAAAAGACATCCAATGGCATTTGATTGGACATTTACAGCGTAACAAAGTAAAGTACATTGCTCCTTTCGTAAATTTAATTCACGCGGTTGACAGCTTACGTTTACTCAAGGAAATTAATAAACAAGCCCTTAAAAATGACAGGGTGATCAATGTATTGTTGCAGTTCCATATCGCTCAAGAAGACACCAAATTTGGTTTTTCATTTGAAGAAGCCAAAGATCTTTTAAACGATAAGGAGTTTGTGGAATTACAAAATATAAATGTGGTTGGAGTCATGGGAATGGCTACCAATACAAATAATTCAGAACAAGTTGCAGACGAATTTAGAACTTTACATAACTACTTTCAAATCATTAAAAGCCACTACTTTAAATTCAACCCTGATTTCAAAGAGATATCCATGGGTATGAGCGGTGATTATAAAATTGCCGTAGAAGAAGGAAGCACGATGATACGTGTAGGAAGTACTATTTTTGGAACAAGAAACTACTGATATGAAAACGCTATTTACCATTTACACACTACTACTTGCCACCTTAAGTTTTGGACAAACATCTTATGTTGATTCTATTCAACAGTTGAGAATTGACCGCAATGCACACATGCTGGATAGTACCTCTATATTAAATGAAAAGGAGAAAGAAAATTTCGTTCGATTAGATTTTTTTGAGGTAGACAGTAACTGGGTAATCACTGCTGCTTTAACCAAAGACATCGGAAAGGTTATCAAAATGAAAACGAGTACCTCTAGGCGTCCGAAATATAGAAGATATGGTTACCTCAGTTTTTACATAGGTGATTCATTAATCAATGTTCCGGTGTACCAGAACATGAATCTTTTAGAAATTGATGAGTACGAACACTATCTCTTCTTCCCTATCGACGACTATACGATTCCGGATGAGAGCTACCCTACAGGAAGATATTTGGATATTGAAAGACCGCTTGAGGGAGACAGTATAGTACTTGATTTTAATATGCTCTATAATCCTTATTGTGCTTATTCAGAAAGATACTCTTGCCCTGTTACTCCACGAGAGAACAAAATAAAGGTAAGAATAGAAGCGGGCGAAAAGATTCCAATTTTTAAAGAAGAGCATTAAAATCTTGGTCAATTCTACTATTTTAGTAGTATGGACGACAGCAAAAAAAATATACCTACCCAATATTACGCCTACAATGCTGAGGAGGTTAATCTAGTCAAAAGTAATGCACAGGAGTGTTTCCCACTCTGGTTAGATAATTATAAACACGATAGTAGTGTGCATTGGTTAAATTTTCATTCCATAGATTTTAAGGATGAAATTGAAGATTTTGCCAATGAAATGGGTTTACATCCCCTTTCGGTAGAAGATATCTACACCTTTGTACAACGTCCGAAAGTGGAAGAATTTGACAGCTATATATTTTTCTCCCTACGATCTTTAGAACCCAATACAACAAGTAAAGAACTCAAAAAAGAACAATTGAGTTTTATATTAGGTTCTAACTATCTCATCTCCTTCCAAGAGAAGAAATCAGATCATTTTACAGAAGTTAGGGAACGCATAGAGTTTGATAAAGGTAGGATTCGTAAACGAGGAGCGGATTACTTGTTGTACAAGCTTTTAGAAGCCATTATAGATAACTATTTTGAGGTAATCGAAGACGTCCAGCAGAAAATCGACGAATACGACCTCCGCATGGCCGAAGAAGACGATCATGCCCTTTTCAAAGAAATTGAAGCTGAAAAAAGACAGTTAATTGAACTCCGACAAGTTGTATTCCCTCTAAAAGAGTTGTTTGGTCAACTCGAAAAACTCAACAACATACAAATCGATGAGGAAAACAAATATTATTTCTCGGATTTGAGAGACAATTGTTTGAGTTTACTGGATGAAATAGAAAGTAATAAATCTATACTAGAAGGATTGGGGAATATCTATTACGCCATTCAAGGTCAAAAGATGAATGAAATCATGAAAGTGCTGACCATCGTCGGTGCAATCTTCATCCCCCTTACCTTTATTGCAGGAATATACGGTATGAATTTCGACAACATACCTGAATTACATTACAAAAATGCTTATTTCTATTGCATGGGGGTTATGATCTTTTTGGCCATTGCCATGCTCATCTATTTTAAAAGAAAGAAATGGTTGTAAGGAAACTATTCTCAAACGTTCCAAACAAAAATTGATAATATGACAACTCCAAATATCCTTACTTGGGAAGAATACTTACAAAAATTTAACGACATCTTAAACGGAGATATTACAAGTGCTCCGTACGATAATGAGGATTACCTAAACTACGTTAAGCTTAATAGATCAAGACAAGATAGATGGCTTAAAAAATTAAAACTTAACGAAAAGTTGGTTCATCTGGTAAAGCAAATTAATACTCCCCAGACTTGGTATGCCATAACAGAGCCTTGGTGTGGAGATGCAGCACACAACCTTCCTGTTTTCTATTTATTGTCACAACTCAACGAGCATATAGAATTCAAAATAGTGTTAAGAGACACTCCTCCTTTTATGATAGAGGAATACTTGACCAATGGAGGAAAGAGTGTACCTAAAATTGTGGTGAGAAATGAAAAGGAGGAAGATTTGTTTACGTGGGGACCAAGACCCAAAGAAGCTCAAGATTTAATGTTAAGTTTTAAGGAGAATAACACACCTTTTGAAGAACAAAAAATCATACTACAACAATGGTATAACAAGAACAAAGGGGAAGATATACAACGTGAAATAAGCCTGCTGTTAGAAAACGTGCTGCAATTAGCGTAAAAAGAAGACAGTTAGCACCATTTATAAGGAATTACCCCTAATCGTATTTTGTACTTTTAGGGGTTTTTACCTAATATTGATCAATTGTTAATTTGTAAAACGCCACTACATCAATATTATACTTTCTTTGTTCTATGAAGATTTCACCTTTCCTCCTATTTTTTATGGTTTTACTCGGTTGTGATACCCCCACAGCGTCAAACATCCAAGTATCAACTAAAGACAGCTGCAATGTTTGTTTATTTAGCCTTTCAGACTATTATTACATCAATAATTTAGATAGTCTTTCTTCTATCTCTTATGGCTCTCCAGGAAACGGTAAGTTAGAACATGCTAGAATACTTCCTCCTAAAGGGAAAAACTTTTTCTATTTTGATTCTGCGAGCTATTTAAATGACAGAGCTTTTACTCATGTGGACGTGAGAGATATCATATTGAATACATATCAATCCTTAGCGACGATTTATCCCGACAGAACATTTGGTCTGATGGAAGCAAGTAATAAAACGGGCGGTAAATTAGACCCTCACCGCACCCATCAGAATGGAATGAGTATTGATTTTATGTTTCCTAAATTGAAAAATGGAAAGCCTTACCAAGATCTGGATACCTTAGGATTTATGCATTACCTTCTTGATTTTGATGAAAACGGACATTATAAAAAAGATAAAAGTGTACGCATAGACTTTGAAACCACTGCTCATCACATTTACCTTCTGCACTTAGAGGCCGAAAAACTAAACTACGAATTGGAAAAAGTACTGATTTATACAGAATATAAAGATGAACTATTCAATACGGTTTACGGTAAAAAGTTGAAGCGTCTTGGGATTTACTTTGCACAATACTTATCCCCTAAAATCAACAAGCTACACGACGATCATTTCCATGTAGATTTCAAAGCTAAATAGTATCTTCTTTCTTAAGAAGTAGCATGACGATTCCAATGAGTGGAGAAAGCACTAAAAAGAGCGATCCAAAGTCTGTTACATCATGCAACCACTCTCCTTCTTCAAATTTCAAGAGCAGGGGTAACAATATTGCAATTAAGCCAAAGTAGTACAGCCAATCGAACCAGTACATGCGTTTGAACATGAAACGTTTAAGTAACTGAAGAACAATAAAAATGGCCACTGCGATGAGTACGCTATTGGGCAAAACTCTTAAATCAGCCATCGTACTTGCCGATTGATAATAACCTACTAAATACACTGCAGCAGTTAAACTCAAGATTAAAAACAAGTAGTGTATAATTCTTTTTGACTTTGTATTCTGCATCATAACTTCAAAGATAGAAGGATTCTGTTTTTTGAGAAAAATAGACATAAAAAAAGAGTGACTGAAAACAGCCACTCTCTATTATCTTAAAACTTGTAAGTCTACTTACTAGTTTGCGCTTAAGTATTCTGCAACACCTTCGAAGTCAGCTTTCATTCCTGACTCACCTTTTTGCCAGTTTGCTGGACAAACTTCTCCGTTTTCTTCGAAGAACTGTAAAGCATCAACCATACGTAAAGCTTCGTCAACGTTTCTTCCTAATGGGAAGTTGTTTACGATTTGGTGTTGTACCATTCCTTCTTTGTCGATTAAGAATAACCCTCTGTAAGCAATCATTGGTCCAGTAGCAACTAATCCTTTTTCGATATCGTATTCGTATTCTCCTGCCAATACTCCAAACGCATCAGAGATAGTTTTAGAAGTATCTGCTACGATAGGGTAAGTAATACCTTGGATACCACCTTTGTTTTTAGGAACTTGTAACCATCCCCAGTGTGACTCCTCTGTATCTGTAGATACAGCAACTACTTTACATCCTCTTTCTTCGAATTCTGCTAACTTGTTTTGGAAAGCGTGTAATTCTGATGGACATACGAAAGTGAAGTCTTTCGGGTAAAAGAACAATACTACTGGGTTTTTCCCAACGTACTGATCCAATGAGAAGTTCTCAACAATTTCTCCTCCGTTTACAACTGCTCCTGCGCTAAATGAAGGAGCTTTTTTTCCTACTAATACTGACATTATATTGTATTTATTTGTTCTTAAAATTCTTTGCAAAACTACCGCTTTTCGGCAGTATAATCAAATGTTTCTCTTTATTCTTTGGTTATGTAATTAACAATTCACCAAATCCGTTTTACTTGTTAATCCAAGCTTTAAACATCCAGTTTGTTTTCTCTTTTTCACCTATTAAATCAGAGGCCAAACTGTTTGTACCTTCGTCTTCTAACTCTGCTGAGAGTGCTAAAATTTCTCTTTCTAATTTTAACAATTCCTCTTGCGCTCTTACCACGTAACTCATCCCTACTCTAGCCTCAGCTATGTGCTCATTTTCTGCTATTACAGCTTTGTCTAAGTAAGCTTGATAAGAATGTAAGGGTTGTGCTTCAAGAGTTAATATACGCTCCGCTAAATCATCAATGATTGTTTGCGTTCTCAGATACAACTCTTCGTACTTGGCGTGAATCTCAAAGAAGTCATTCCCTCTAATATTCCAATGTAAAGCACGTAAGTTTTGATAGTGAATTTGGTATGTTGCTAATAAAGTATTTAATAGTTTGACTAATTTTTTTGATTTCTTCATCTTCGTTGCTTTTGTTTTGGTTACTTCAAAGATATAGCTATCTCCCCTTAGTTTTCATCTATAAATTTTATATTTACATAAATTTAATTTATACATGATCTCACACGCTCAAATTCAATACATCATACAGGTATACCAAGAAAAGTCATTTCAAAAAGCAGCGGACAAATGCTTTGTAACCCAGCCAACCTTGTCTATGCAGATAAAGAAAGCTGAACAAACGCTTGGGTACCCTATTTTTAATAGAGATACATCCCCAATTGGATTAACGAGCTTTGGAGAAGAATTACTTCCCCAATTATTTGAAATAGAAGAGTCTTTCCAAAAGCTGGAGATTTTCATTCAAAAAAAAGAAGGAAAATACCAAGAAGAAATAAAGCTCGGTATTATCCCTACCGTATCTATTTACTTGGTTCCCTATTTATATAACATTTGGGATAAAGAATTCCCCAATGTTAACTTAAAGATTGTTGAATTACCTACAGAGAAGTTACTACAGGCAGTGGGTGAAAAAAAGGTGGATGCTGGAATTATGGCTGGCCCGGTACCCGGAGAACGCTTTGATACAAGTTTGCTCTTCAATGAAGAAATAAAAATTTTCGCTCCACAATACGAAGGCAACGGAGTACTTGCTGATGATTTAAAAAACATGAAACCTTGGTTATTGAGTAAAGGAAACTGTTTGCGTACACAAATGATTAACTTCTGTGCTTTAAAACAGGAAGAAAAATCATCGTGGGATTATGAAGGTGGAAACTTAGAGTTACTCACAAAAATGGCCAAACTCCACGGAGGTTTCACCCTATTACCCGAGCATTATTTACAGATGCAACCCAAGCTTCAAAAAGCTGTACTCACTGCAGAAACTCCTGCTCCTGCTCGATCTATTGTAGGTTTTCATTTACCGCGTAATACGAAGAAAGACAATCTACAAAAGATTTACAATGCTTTGAAAAAAGGCTTTCCACAAGAAGAAGATAAACCCTTGAATATCTTACCATGGAAATAAGGACCGTACTAGTTTTCAGTTGTGTGATTCTTTACATAAGCCTTACTCTTTGGGTAAGTTTAAAAATTAGACAGGCCTATTATTTATCAGTAGCAAGGAGATTAGAGTCTTTATCTAATAAACAATTCCATCTTCTTTCTCTCGGGTAAAGAGCTTTTTTACTTCAGGTTTTGTAATTTCAACGAGGGTGAATACCCCTAGAATGAGGCGTAACACACCACTTAAACATGCTATTATCGCCATTACAAAAACGAAACTATAGTTCTTTCTCTGTTTGATACACTTAGCCGTATAGAAGTTCAGTATGCCTAAAACTAAACTAACCAAAGCACCTATACCTCCTATTAACCCAAAAATCCATTTAAGTTCAGGTTCGTTACCTTCGAGGTTTCCTAAAAAGAAAACGCCAAATGCGGCGTATAGCCCAAAGCCCAATACACCTAAAAGGTTCAATACAGCTGCAACAATATATAAAATACGATAAGTGTCTAAGTTGTTCTTGGGAAGTTTTTCTTGGTCTAATGCATCACTCATAATTCAAATCTTTGGTTCAAGATACTAAAAGGATTTGATCAACTTATTATAAGAGACACAATTCATGTCTAAAACCCAAGTAAGAAATTTGAGCAAGGGATAGCAGCGGCAGCCCACAGCCCGAATATATGAGGGTGAGGACTTTAGCGGAAAGCCCGGTTTTGGCGTTTTTTCCGCCAAAATGACCCCGAGAAAAAAAACTTCAATAAAAACATATATCTTGTGTTTTGTTATGCGTAAGAAAATTCTGAATTCTATACTATTTCTGGTAGGATTATACCTTCTATTTTGGTGTTACAATGCTGTAATGATTTATAATTACGCACAAAGCAGCTCTAATAAGCATGCTGACGTTGCCCTTGTACTGGGTGCAGGAATAAGCGACGAAAGGGTTTCACCTGTGTTTAAGGAACGTTTAAATCACGCCATTCATTTATATCAAGAAGGTCGTGTAGCCCAAGTTATATTGACAGGTGGAAAAGGTGAGCAACAAAAACAAGCGGACAGTGAGGTGGCAAAGTACTACCTCTTACAAAATGGCGTACCTGAGAAAGATATATACACCGATACACTTTCAAAATACACGCATAAAAATCTAAGTGAAGCTGAAAAAATAATGCGTAAAAATGGTTTCACAAGCGCCTTAATCGTATCAGACCCTTTGCACATGAAAAGAGCCATGTATCTGACGCAGAGAATAGCTCCAAATTGTTACCCTTCTCCCACACCAAGTAGCATGTACAAAAGCTTTTTGCCGAAAGCGAAGTCCTTATTTTACGAAAGTTTCTTTTTGAGCTTAAGTTATCTCAGATATGGTTTTTAGGTATAAAAAAAGCCGCTTCAACTCAATGAAACGGCTTTTGTAATTGGATATAAATATCTTTTAAAGATCAGCGGCTGTTGCAATCAACTCAGCAACGTCTAATACTTCAATTTCACCTTCTTTTTCGAAGTTCTTCACCCCGTCCGTCATCATTGTATTACAGAACGGACATCCTGTAGCAATAACGTTAGGTTTTACCTCTAATGCGTCTTCAGTACGCTCTATATTCACCTCTTTGTTTCCTTTTTCAGCTTCTTTGAACATTTGAGCTCCTCCAGCACCACAACAAAGTCCGTTAGTCTTACAACGCTTCATCTCTACTAACTCAGCATCTAGCTTTTGTAGCAAGTCTCTAGGCGCTTCGTAAACGTCATTCGCTCTACCTAAGTAACAAGGGTCGTGGAAAGTAATTTTCTTTCCTTTGAATGTATCTCCACCTTCTACTGCTAATTTTCCATCGTTAATTAAACCTTGGATCAATTGCGTATGGTGAATTACTTCGTAATCTCCTCCTAACTCTGGGTATTCGTTTTTCAAGGTGTTGAAACAGTGTGGACACCCCGTTACGATTTTCTTCACCTCATAACCGTTCAAAACTTGAATGTTCATCATGGCTTGCATTTGGAACAAGAATTCGTTTCCGGCTCTCTTTGCAGGATCTCCCGTACAACCTTCCTCAGCTCCTAATACTGCAAACTTAACGTCACAGTGGTTTAATATTTTTACGATCGCTTTCGTGATCTTCTTTGCTCTATCGTCAAAACTACCTGAACAACCTACCCAAAACAAAACGTCTGGTGTTTCTCCTGTAGCTAGCATTTCTGCCATTGTTGGCACTTTCAATCCACTCATAATATTATGACTTAAATACTTGAATTTTAGTTTCTTTATCTACCAAATCAGTAAACTTTCCTTCGAAACGCGTTGCACGTACGATGTGATTGTCTACCCAATGGTAATTTCCTCCTCTTGGTTTCCCGAACATAATTCCGTGGTATTTAAACCCGTGTTCTTTCAACCAAGCTTCTGTAACTTCGCGGTGTTCTTCTAAACGCGAAGTAAAAAATGTAATGATGTGACCTTGATCAAACCATTTATTTAATGTTTCCAAAGCATCTGGATATACTTTGGCGGTGGCCATACGCTCTGGTTCCTCGTTAGGAATATCGTCGCATACAGTACCATCTATTTCAATAAGGTAGTTTTTCACCTCTTCGGGTAAAACAGGACTGATATGTTTACCGTCCACTACCTTATCTATGAGCTTTTTACTGCTCATCTTTCCAGTTTAAACGGTCTGCCTGACTAAACTGCCAAGGTGCTCCGTTGTTTTCTATGTTCGTAAACATGGTAGTTAACTCAGAAGGAGCTTTAGACTCTTCCATAACCAAGTAACGACGTAAATCAACGATAATTGATAATGGATCAATGTTCACTGGACATTCCTGTACACAAGCGTTACAAGAAGTACATGCCCAAAGTTCTTCTTCAGAAATGTAATCTCTCAATAATGATTTCCCATCATCGTGATCTTTACCGTGCTTACGAATGTTGTTACCAACTTCTTCCAAACGATCACGTGTATCCATCATGATTTTACGTGGAGATAAAAGTTTACCTGTTTGGTTTGCCGGACAAGATGAAGTACATCTACCACACTCTGTACATGTGTATGAATCTAGCAAGTTCTTCCAAGTAAGGTCTGTTACATCCTTCGCTCCGAAACGTTGAACCTCCCCTTCTTCAGGTGCAGGTGCAGCAAATGGGTCTGCTGTAGGATCCATCATCAACTCTACCTCTTTCTTCACCGCTTCCATGTTCGTGAATTTCCCTTTCTTCTCTAAATTAGAGTAGTAGGTATTTGGGAAAGCCAATAAAATGTGGAAGTGCTTAGAGAAAGGTAAGTAGTTTAAGAAACCAAATACCATAATAATGTGTCCCCACCATCCAATGCGTTCAATAATATGTAAAGTATGAGGATCCATCCCTCCAAATAGAGCTGGCCCAATAAATTGAGAAATCGTCAATCCAAAAGATCCAGATTCTCCAGTGTTATAATGTGAGGCTCCTTGATTGTACAAAGCTTCATCAGCTCCGTTCATCATAAAGATGAAACATACCAACAAAAGCTCAGCAAATAAGATAATGTTACCATCCATTTTTGCCCAACCGGCCATTTCCTTCATATTAAAACGAGGAATCTTCAACACGTTTCTTCTCAATAAGAAGATGAACGTAGCAACAAAAGCCAATACAGAAAGAACTTCAATGAAAGAGACCATAAAGGTGTAGAAACCACCTAAGCTATCTCTAAAGATTCTATGTTCACCGCTTAAACCGTCAACAATAATTTCGATTAATTCAATTTGAGTAATAACAAAGGCTGCATACAAACAGAAGTGCAAGATGGCCGGAATTGGACGCTGGAACATTTTCTTTTGTCCGAAAGCCACTAACAACATGGTCTTCCATCTTTCCTTTTTGTTATCAGTTCTGTCGATTTCTCTTCCCAACAGAATGTTCTGCCTTATTTTGTTCACGTTCATCGCGAAGTATCCACCACCAGCGATCAACAATAAAGCAAATAAAATAATAGCTATCATAGATTTCGAGTTTACAAGTTTTAATTAATTGTGTCTAAAAGTTTCTTCAACTTCCTTTCTTCTTCTTTCGTAAGTGGCGCTCCTTTCGTTTTGGCACCAAATACACTAACACTTATATATCGTTCTGGGTGATGTCTCAGATCTTCTAACAAGATACTTAAATTATCACTGGCATCTGTAATTTTATGATAGAGTTGATCGTCTTCTAACAATTTACCCAAGGTACCTTCACCAGAATTCACTCTCGTCAACACTGTGTTAAACTCAGCCAATGCAGTATTCGCCATTTCTACAGTACCATTGATATCTGCTTTCTTTAGAGAATCTGTAATGATACCTACATTATTGGTAATGTAATTTACTTGATGTATGGTTTCATTTAAACTGTCAGTTAGAACTTCCACATTGGTAAAGATTCTATCCAATTTTGCTCGTTCATCATCAATTAAACCGTCTAGGTTCTCAGCCACTCTACCAAAAGTATTGATGGCTCTTTTTACCTCCCCTAAACTTGCATCTAAAGAGTAAGCCGCAGATGTATCCCAGAAAGCATTAATAGAAACTACGATGTTATCTACAGACTCCATCAAGTTCTCTAACTTCTGCTTAACCGGCAATAATTCTGTTTGTAATTGCTCTGTAATTTCTTGTGAAACGGTTCCGGTTAATGTGTCTCCCACTTTATGAAAACCTCCATCTGCAATGTAGTGTTGATCTAAATTCATCGCTACACTTAATAAACCAGGTACAATTTCTACTTTACTCCCTAAAGCAGGTTTTAGCTCGTTATCTTGAATACTAAATTTGACCAATACTCGTTTATTCTTGTCAATAAATTGATTGGGACGAACTAACTCAACATCCAAGACCTTACCTACTTCAACACCGTTTAAAGTGACAGAAGCAGAAGGTGTTAGACCTCCTGAAGTTGGGAAATATGCATAGTAAAAATCGTCACCTCCAAAGAAGCTACTTCCCTTGAGGTAGTTCACTCCAAAGATCAATAGTAAGATAGATAAAACAACTACCAATCCTGTTTTGAATTCCTTTGATACTTTCAAACTCTTTAATTTTTGTGGCTAATTTAATAGATAGTTGTTAAACAAACTACTTTAGGCCTTAAAACCCTCAGGAATTCTTTCCTTATTGCTATGTTAATAACCCTAGAAAATTTGGATTTGGAAATTTGTTGTTCGAAATATACCCCTCCTCCTAGAATATACTACACCTTTGAATAATTAAATCTTTGAATCCTTGAATTAAAATCTCTGATTTTTCTTCATCTTAAAGGAGAAAAACTTAGATTTGCATCACCAAATAATAGAGTAAAAGCATCCGTAAATATGGACACATTGAAATTAGAAGAATTCGCTTCGCAAGTAAGAAGAGATATCGTAAGAATGGTAGCAGCTGTTAGTTCTGGACACCCTGGAGGTTCTTTAGGTTGTGCTGATTTCTTAACAGTTTTGTATCAACACACGATGACACACAATCCTGAGAACTTTACAATGGACGGTAAAAACGAAGATATTTTCTTCCTTTCTAACGGACATATTTCTCCAGTATGGTACAGTGTTTTAGCAAGAAGTGGATACTTTAATGTTGCTGATTTAGCTGGTTTCAGAAAAATGGGTTCTGCGCTACAAGGTCACCCAAGTACGGATAAAGGATTACCTGGAATTCGTATGGCATCTGGTTCTTTAGGTCAAGGTTTATCTTGTGCTTTAGGAACGGCTGCTACTAAAAAATTAAACGGTGACGACAAACTTGTTTATACTTTACACGGAGACGGTGAATTACAAGAAGGTCAGATTTGGGAAGCGGCTATGTATGCTGCAGCAAACAAAGTAGACAATATCATTGCAACAATAGATTACAACGGTCGTCAAATCGATGGAGACTGTGACGATGTACTTTCTTTAGGAAACTTGAGCATGAAATGGCAAGCTTTTGGATGGGAAGTATTAGAGATGGACGGTCATAACATGACTGAAATCATTGAAACTTTGGATAAAGCCAAAGCAATGACAGGTAACGGTAAGCCAATTGTTATCATTATGAAAACAGAAATGGGTCAGGGAGTTGACTACATGATGGGAACACATAAATGGCACGGATCTGCTCCAAACGACGAACAATTAGCTGATGCTTTATCTCAGTTAAAAGAAACTTTAGGAGACTATTAATTGAAACGCTTTTTAAGCATATTAATCTTATGTTGGGTGAGTGCTTTTGCATTCGCCCAACAAGATATGACGCGCATCCTCTTCATATTGGACGCGTCTAACTCTATGAATGGTAAATGGGGTTACGAGACTAAGATTGACTTAGCCAAAGAAATCCTCACAAAGACTGTTGATAGTTTAAGTGGTGTAGATAACCTTGAGTTAGGACTTCGTGTTTACGGCCACCAATCCCCTATTACGGCTACCTATCAGGATTGTGCCGACACCAAATTAGAGGTTCCTTTTTACGCTGGAAATGAATCCAAAATAAAAGGTAAAATCAAAACGATAGAAGCAAAGGGAACTACACCTATTGCTAGATCATTAGAAGCAGCCGCAGGAGATTTTCCAGACAACAAGAGCAGAAATATCATTATTCTTATTACGGATGGTGTAGAAGAATGTGATGATGAACCTTGTGTAATCGCAGATAAATTAAGGGCCAAAGGAATTAAAATAAGTCCCTTTATTATTGGTTTAGGATTAGACACAGCCTACTTAGCCAAGTTCGATTGTGTAGGACAATTCGCTAATGCAGATGATAAAAAATCTTTTGAAGTATTACTTAAAACAGTTGTAGATAAAGCACTGGTTAACACAACTGTACAGGTAAACTTAAACCGTATAGATGGGCGACCATTAGAAACCAACTCTACCCTCTTTTTTTACGAAGCAGGAACAAAAAAATTAGTGTATAGTTACATGCACACCTTAAACGAGAATAACTTACCCGATACCATAGTTATTGATCCGAATAGAAAATATGATTTGGTGGTAAACACACTTCCCCGCGTGGAAAAGAAAAATATCACTATCAAGAAATACCAGCACAACATTATAGAAGTAGATTGTCCTCAAGGTTATCTCGATGTAAAAATTAGAAACAAATCAACCGATTACTACTTTACCTATCGCGTTGTTCAGGCGGATAAAACAATTACTTTAAATCATCAGGAATTAGAACAAAAGCAAAAATACATTGTCGGAGAATATAAAGTCGAAATTTACACCCTACCCCGCATTACAATGGATGCTACAATTTCTCAGAGTAAAACAACCACACTTACGATAGATGCTCCCGGTAGAGCTAAGTTGAGATCTTATAACTACAATACAGGACAAATTTTCGTCTTTAGAAACGGTGAATGGGAATGGGTTTGTGATATTAACGCAAAAACAACCCAACAAGAATTTGTTTTACAACCTGGTAATTACAAGATTGTTTACAGAGACGTCACCGCGAAAGCTACCGAATACACCAAAAATCAAGAATTTAGAATAACATCAAATAGAACAATTTCAATAAATCTTTAAATGGAATTAAAAATGAAAAAAATAGAAGTACTTGGCAAGAAAGACACGCGCTCTGGATTTGGAGCTGGACTTCATGAATTAGGTAAGAAGAACCCAAATGTTGTTGGATTATGTGCCGACTTAACAGGTTCTTTAAAAATGAATGCATTTAAAGATGATTTCCCGGATAGATTTTTCCAGGTTGGAATTGCTGAAGCAAACATGATGGGTATGGCTGCAGGTATGACTATCGGTGGTAAAATTCCTTTTACAGGGACATTCGCAAACTTCTCTACAGGAAGAGTTTACGACCAAATTCGTCAGTCTATTGCTTACTCTAACAAAAACGTTAAAATCGCTGCATCTCACGCAGGTTTAACTTTAGGAGAAGATGGTGCTACTCACCAGATCTTGGAGGATATAGGAATGATGAAAATGTTACCAAACATGACTGTTGTTGTTCCTTGTGATTACAACCAAACTAAGCAAGCTACTATTGCATTGGCAGATCACGAAGGACCAGCTTACTTAAGATTTGGTAGACCTTCAGTTCCTATTTTTACACCAGAAGATGCAAAATTCGAAATTGGTAAAGCTGATGTTTTAATCGAAGGTACTGATGTAACGATCGTTGCATGTGGTCACTTAGTATGGAAAGCTATTGAAGCAGCTGAGCAATTAGAGGCTAAAGGAATCAGTGCTGAGGTAATTAACATGCACACAATTAAACCTTTTGATGCGAAGGCAGTCTTAGATTCTGTAAGCAAAACAAAATGTGTTGTTACAGCTGAAGAACACATGATCAATGGTGGATTAGGAGATTCTGTTGCACAGGTATTGTCGCAAAACACTCCAACACCTCAAGAATACG
>NZ_JBVCPV010000025.1:0-21374 GCF_057456495.1 Lishizhenia sp.
AATGAGAGAAGACACCAGTTACACGAAGTTATTCGTTTATCAGGAATGAACTTAATCATTGACGATCAGGATCACCCGTTAATTATTAAAGTAGCGTCTATACCAACTGCAAGAATGCAGGTGTACTTTATAGACAACGAAGAATATTTCAAAAGAAAATCTGTTTTCACAAACGACAAAGACGAGTATCACGAAGATAATGATGAGCGTTCTATGTTCTTTTGTAGAGGAGTTTTGGAAACCGTTAAAAAGTTAGGTTGGAAACCAGATGTGATTCACTGTCACGGATGGATGACATCATTAATGCCAATGTACATCAAGGATGTATACGCGAACGATCCTCACTTTGCTGATGCTAAAGTTGTTTACTCTTTATACGACAATGAGTTTAACAAAAATTGGGATGACAGATTCGAAGAAAAACTTAAATTTGAAGGCTTTGGAGACGACGTTGTTGAGAAAATCAAAACGGGTGACTTCAATAGTTTGAACAAAGCAGCCATCGAATATTCTGACGGAGTTGTATTAGGAAGTGAAACATTGAGTGGAGATTTAACAGAGGCATATGAAAATGCTAACTGCCACAAATTAGAGTACCAACCAGAAGAAATACAAGCAAAATCTGTATCAGAATTCTTTGACAAAGTTATAGAAGAAGAAGTATTGATATAATGAAGAAAACAAACATTTCAACTTATAAATCGTGGCGAGAAGTAAAACTACTTCTCGCTACTTTTTTATGTCTAGGTGTATTTGCCGTAGCCTGTAAGAAAAAGGACAACTTTCTTGGATCAAATGTATTACCGGATGGGACTACATTAAGTACAAGTGGTATTGACACATTTTCAATTATCACCTCAAGCGTGAGCGAAGATTCAGTTCCCGCTTTAAACCCCAGGTTTAACTTACTTGGAAGTTACATCGATCCCGTTTTCGGATCTGTGGACGCATCTTTTTATACTCAAGTCGATATTTCTAATATCGAGCCTGTTTTTGGAGATGATATAAAAATAGACTCCATGGTTTTTTCTATGGTTTACGATGGCTATTACGGAAACTTAGATGAACAAACAGTTGAGATCTATCAGGTAACTGAAGATATGGATTTGGAAGACGGCGAAACCTACTATTCTTTCAATTCATTGAATTACGATCCTACAAATTTGGTTGCACCGAATACTGGAACATTCACACCTACTCCAAACACACAATCTGTAGTTGACGGTGATACTGTTGTTCCGCAGCTTCGCGTACAAATGGATACGAATTTTGCAAGAGACCTTATCAATGAGGCAAAAACAGGAAATTCTTTTGCTTCATCTGAAAACTTTAAAGATTACTTGAAAGGTTTTTATGTAAGAACCAATAACACTACACAAACACTAGATGAAGGTGGGGTATTGTATTTCTCAAATACAGATGCAGCTTCTTTGATTACGATTTACTACAGAGAAATGGTAAACGGTGCTTATGAACAATTTTCATACACGATGCTCATTTCATCTGATGAAATAGATTTTAATCACTTTGACTACGATCACACCGGTACAAATGTTGAGAATGTTATTGACAACCCAAGTGCTGGTTTAATTGAATATTATACTCAGCCTTTTACAACAAGGGCAAAAATTGATATTCCTTCATTGAGTGATATTCCTTATGGAGCTGTTGTTCAAGAGGCCATCTTAAACCTCCCCGTATCTTACTTCACAAGCGATCCGTATAGTCCAAGTTTGGATATTACCCTATTGGCTAATTTGGGTATTAACGATACCGAAGATTTAGCTTTAATAGCTCGTGAAGTAAAGTATAATGACATCACTAAATCTTACAGTATTAACTTAAGATTGTACGTTCAGAAAATCATTTCTGGAGAAATAGAGAATAACGGTTTATTGATTTCTTCGAGTTTCTTTAACACAAGAGCCGAACGAATCATTTTTAACGGACCCAATACAACAAATAAGAAAAAGCCAACGCTAAATATTCTATTAACAGATAATTAGCAAAACACGACGCTACGTACGACTTAAAGCATTATTTTTGTCGTGCCGAATTATAAACAGAAATACGAAAGACTATGTGCGGAATCGTTGCCTACATCGGAGCCAAAGAAGCTTATCCAATTGTAGTAAAAGGATTAAAAAGACTTGAATACCGTGGGTATGACAGTGCAGGTGTTGCACTTTTAAATAAAGATCAAATCAATCTTTATAAGAAACAAGGAAAAGTAAGCAATTTAGAAGAGTTTGCTGAGGAGAAGGATAAATCTGGTCACATTGGAATAGGTCACACGAGATGGGCTACGCATGGTGAACCAAATGACGTTAATGCTCACCCACACCTTTCTGGAGACGGTCAAATTGCGTTGATTCACAACGGAATTATAGAAAATTACGAAAGCTTAAAAACTGAGCTAGAATCAAGAGGTCACGTTTTCAAAAGTGAAACGGATACTGAAGTTTTGGTTCATTTAATTGAAGAAATTCAAAAAAACCAATCTTTAAGTTTACCTGAAGCGGTACGTGTAACACTAACTTACGTTGTTGGTGCCTACGCTATTGTTGTCATGGATAAAAATAACCCACGCCAATTAATTGCTGCGAGAAAAAGTAGTCCTTTAGTAATTGGTATTGGAAAAGAAGGTGATTACTATTTAGCATCTGATGCTACTCCTATCGTTGAATACACGAAAAATGTTGTATACATGGACGATGAGGAAATCGCTATTTTAGATTTGGATTCAGGTATGAAATTGGTGGATATTGCCAACAAGGAGAAAACACCGTACATCCAAGAATTAGAATTACACTTAGAGGAATTAGAAAAAGGTGGATACGAGCATTTCATGTTAAAAGAAATCCACGAGCAACCAAGATCTATTCAGGATTGTTTTAGAGGTCGTTTAAATGCCAAAGAAGGTTGGGTACAACTTGGTGGAATTAAAGATCACATCGAAAAAATTGGAAAAGCAAAACGAATCATTTTCGTAGCATGTGGTACATCTTGGCACGCTGCTCTAGTTGGAGAATACTTATTCGAAGATTTAGCAAGAATTCCAGTTGAAGTAGAATACGCCTCTGAATTTAGATACAGAAACCCTATCATCAATGAAGACGATATCGTTATCGCAATTTCTCAATCAGGTGAAACTGCTGATACCTTAGCAGCTTTAGATATTGCAAAAAAGAAAGGTGCAACTACCTTAGGTATTTGTAACGTTGTAGGTTCTTCTATCTCTAGAGTTACTGATGCGGGTTCTTACACGCACGCAGGACCAGAAATTGGGGTAGCTTCTACAAAAGCATTTACAGCTCAAGTAACAGTACTTACGCTAATGGCATTGTACATTGCTAAGGAGAGAGCTACAATGAGCGAATCTGCGTTTAGAACCATTCTTACGGAGTTGGAACAAATTCCATCAAAAGTAAGCACGGTACTTGAACAAAACAGCTTAATAGAGCACATCTCTGACGTTTATCAGAATGCAAACAACGCTTTATACTTAGGAAGAGGAAGTTCATTCCCGGTTGCTTTAGAAGGTGCATTGAAATTGAAAGAAATTTCTTACATCCATGCAGAAGGATACCCTGCAGCAGAAATGAAGCACGGACCAATTGCTTTGATTGACGAAGAAATGCCTGTATTTGTAATTGCTACTAAAGGAACATCATACGAGAAGGTAGTAAGTAACATTCAGGAAGTAAAAGCTAGAAAAGGTAAAATTATTGCAATTGTAACAGAAGGAGACACACAAGTGAAGGCAATGGCTGATCATGTGATCGAAATTCCAGATACAGATGAAAATTTAGTTCCTTTATTGGCAACAATTCCTCTTCAATTATTAAGCTACCACGTAGCGGTAATGAGAGGGTGTAACGTAGACCAACCTAGGAACTTAGCGAAGTCAGTTACAGTAGAATAATACAATCTTATTCATCAATATAAAGCCTTGGTAAATGTACCAGGGCTTTTTTTTTAACAAATCCCCAACCCTTTATCAACATCTCCCGTTCTTTATACTGAATGTGATATTAGAATAGTTTTCAATTCGCATTTTGGTTTTATTTTCCTTGCAGGCAACTGGACGAAGCTTCTACCATAGATATAACAACAGTTTCTATAGCAGCGTTCAGAGCTTATTTTTAAAACTATTACTTATAAAGGGTAGTTTTATGAAATTAAAAAACCTCTTCTTATTAGTAAGAAGAGGTTTTAATCTTTTTGGAAAATATGTTCCGATTACTTTGCAGCATCAAATCTTCTTGAAACTTCTTCCCAGTTTACTACATTAAAAAATGCATTGATGTAATCAGGTCTTCTGTTTTGGTAATGCAAGTAGTATGCATGCTCCCATACGTCTATTCCTAAGATAGGTGTTCCACCACAACCGTGTCCCATAACTGGGTTATCTTGGTTTGGAGTTGAACACACCTCTAATTTACCGTCTTTAACACATAACCATGCCCATCCTGAACCGAATTGTGTTGCAGCAGCATTGCTGAAAGTATCTTTGAATGCCTCAAACGATCCAAATGCAGCGTCAATAGCAGCCCCTAAATCTCCAGAAGGTGTTCCACCTCCGTTTGGTGACATAACTTCCCAAAACAAGCAGTGGTTGTAATATCCTCCACCGTTGTTTCTTACTGCATTATTTCCTTCACAGTTTTGTAAAATTTCTTCGATTGATTTTCCTTCTAAATCAGTTCCTTCAATTGCAGCATTTAATTTAGCTGTGTATCCTGCATGGTGTTTACCATGGTGGATCTCCATAGTTCTTGCATCGATATGTGGTTCCAATGCATCGTGTGCATAATTTAATGCTGGTAATTCAAACGCCATTTTTCTTATTTTTTATCGTTATTCTTCTTTAAATTCCCGACGATCGGGATACATTCAAAAATAGCCATTAAAAACTTTTTAGACGAATAGTTTAAACGAAAACTCAACCAAACCTTGGAAATATTAAGTTTTGACCATAATAATTTTAGGCCAACTTCTAAAATCCAAAAATTCTTTTATTTTTGCTCTAGTATTAATATGTAAACAAAAACAAAATGAAAAAAGTATTCACATTAGTAGCTGTAGCTGCTGTATCAATGATGATGACTTCTTGTGGTGGTAACGCTGAAGAAGCTGCTAACGAAGTTGAACAAGAAATGACTGAAGCTGCTAACGAAACTGCTGACGCTGCTGAAGAAATGGCTGAAGAAACTGAGGAGATGGCTGAAGAAACTGCTGAGAACGCTGAAGAAGCTGGTAACACAGTTGTTGAAGAGGTTGAAGAAGGAGTTGAAGCTGCTGCTGACGCTGCTGAAGAAACAGTAAACGATGTTAAAGAAGCTGCAGGTGATGCACACGACGCGGTTAAGAATGAAGTTAAAGCTGCTGAGAAGCACATGTAATAATTTCTTTTAGAATATAAAAAAACCGAATGAAATTCATTCGGTTTTTTTTGTGTCTACTATTTTCTATCGCGGTGGACTAAAGCTTTCCTTCTTCACTACACGTACACCATCTTTGTATTCTATCTTACTAGCAACCTTTCCACGCTTATCGTAAATGATTACAAATCCGTCGCGCTTACCATTCTTGTAGTTGGCCTCTGATTTAATCTTACCACCTCTACGCGTATACTCAACCATTTTACCATCGAGCTTTCCATTTTTATACGTTGACAAGTTAGCAGGCGTTCTTCCTCCTGGATAATAAGCAATCCACTCTCCGTGCTTCTCCCCCTTCTTATATGACCCAGAAATCGTCAATTTATAGTCTTTCTGTGAATAAGATAACCATTCACCATCTTTAACGCTAATGCGATTCACTTTACCTTTTAAAGGTCCCACACGCGAAGCTGACTTCTCTTCGATTATCTTGTAATTCCCAACGTCTTTCAACCTTCCATTATCAAAATAACTCTTCCATTCTCCCGTCTTTAAATTATCAGCATAAAATCCTTCAGATAAAGGTTTACCATTCTCATAATACGACTTCCAACTTCCGTTTAACTGACCATTGACAAATTCTGCTTCATTTTTTAAGCGTCCATTTTCCCAATAATTCTTCCAAATACCTTCTTCTTTGCCTTCAACATATTCACCCTCCATTAAAAGGTTTCCATTCTCATACCATGTTTGCCAAGACCCATGTTTCTCATTATCCTTAAAGTGACCTATTTTAAACTTACTACCGTCTTTGTAGAAGTATTTCCACTCTCCTTCTTTCTCCCCATCTTCGTAATATGCGTTATACGCCAACTCTCCCGTTGGGTAGTTATAGATCCAATCTCCGTGTTGAAGGTTATTTTTAAAATCACCCCCCATATCCATTACTCCTTGGTTGGTAAACCATTGCCAAGTACCCTCTTTCATTCCATGCTCGTACTGGCCTTTTACTTGCAAAGTATCTGAATCAAAATAGTAACGATAGTCTCCATGTAATTCACCTTCTTTATAGTGCACTATCTTCTCCAAATCTCCCGTTATGTAAAAGTACTTCCACTCTCCATCTTTCTTGTCAGACTTAAAACTTCCTTTTACAACGATATAACCGTAAACAGCTGCTTCCACGAAAGGCCCATCCTTTAAACCATCCTTGTAGTTATATCTTGATTTAAGATTTGCATTGGTATAGAAGGTCTCCATTTGCCCTGTACCATTAACCACAGTTTGTGTATGCTTCTCATCAGGCAACCAGAAACTCACAACCTTGCTCTGATCGTTCTCAATTATTTCTACTAATTTCTCTCTTCCGTCTCTGTAAAAATATTCCCATTTCCCAACGGCAACTCCTTCTTTAAAATGACCTCTTTCTTCTAGATTACCCATTTCATTCCAAGACATGTACACACTATCTTGAACCCCATTTTTAAAGTAACCTTGACTCTCCTTTTTACCATTCGGGTAATATGTGGTTACAACACCATGAAGATTATTCTTGTAGTAATTTCTAACCTCTACTAAACTTCCTTTTTTGTCGTAATACTTCCACTGACCGTGCTTAAGGCCTGTAATACTCTTTTGCTTATTTTGCCATACATAGTAATACCCTTCACTTTCCAATTTACTTTTATTGTAATCGTAGAAATTGTATTCCTTTTTGGATAATTCTTCACGTTTTACTTTCTGTCCAAAACTTAGGGTAGAAATAAAAAGTGTACTCAACAAAATCAGTCTTAACATAGATATCTATTTATAAAAATAAGTTCGAATAATATAATTGGTTACTTGAACATGATTAAATAACAGCTTTGAACCACCAAAAAGATTCCGAAAGCAAATAATATAGTTCCTGTAATTCTGTTTAGAGATCTTAAAACAGCGTTGGTGATGAAAGGCCTTAATTGTTTAGCCCCCAATATCTTTAAAACATCTATACTAAAGAATGTCAATAATATCACGGCAACATAGATAAAAACGTCTAATGCTTCAAGCGAAACTTTGTTGTTACCTTCTCCACCGAATGCCAATACAGAAAACCAATAAAATATTACGAGTGGATTGGCCATGTTTAACACCAAACCTTTTGTAAATAACATGATATAATCTTTCGAGTCATGCACCATTTTACCAGAAGTATCTGACTTTTGGGTTTTCACTTTTTTAAGGAATAACACTACCCCAAAGCCGAGAAAAACAATTCCACCAATCAGCTTTATAACGGCGTTGTTCTCACCATCAGCAAAACCAGAAACTTCTTGGTATAGTGCGTATACGATGACGATATAAATAATATCGCTCACCAAAACCCCTGCATCAAAGCTCAATGCAGCCTTTACACCCTTTCGTATACTTGTTTCTATCAAGAGAAAAAATGCAGGCCCCAGCATGATGCTTAAGATCAACCCCGTTACTATTCCTTTTATGATTAAACCACTCAAAACTTTCTGGTATCGCTATTTATTACAAAAATAGCAATCCACCTCAACCAATACCGCTTTATGCACACTAAATCTGAACAATCTATGGTGAATGAACAGAAGTTCAGCTTCATCGAATAAAATCCTGATGTTTTTACCTCAGTTTTCAAAGTAAGATATTACATTTGCGGTAAATATTTTGAATAATGAAATTAGGCGCGGCAAATAAGTTATTAGAGAAAATCATCACTAAGGTTGAAGCTGAAGGAATTTTAGCTGAAGGATTGATTGAGGAATTAAAGGAATTAAGAGAATACGCTCTTAAAGAACAAGATCCACTAGTAACTAAAGTAATTCGTTTGACTTACGAATACCTTACTGAAAACGAAGCTTACGATGTTAAAGCGCAGTACGAAGAAGATGAAGATGGAGGTGAATACCCATTAGAAATCGAAGACAAAGAAAACTTGTTGTACTTACTTTCTTTATTGCGTAAGGCTGATCACAAGATCAACAGAGAAGAAATTAAAGATTACAGAACAGCTTTGAAAGAAGAGTTGTACTAAAATCTTCAAGCATAAAATTGAAAAGCTCCCTCATATGACGGAGCTTTTTTTATGTTTACTCCTTTACCTTCACAAAGCGTTTTTTAGACCTTAAATCATAAGAACCTTCCGAGTAATCTTATGTTTATCCTCTGTTTGGAAATCCTTATCAATTTAGAAGTCAGAAGGAAATAGTGATTTTTTATTTAGATAATTTCTCAGATATTCTCAAATACATTTTTCCTTAAAAAAAAGGAATTTTTGTTTTTTGTCACCAAAATAGAAATGTTCTAAATAGTAGGATTCTGACACTACTATGACATAAGAAACCTAGAAAACTCGCATATTTGCAGTCGTAAGAATAGCTATTAATTCAGTGGAAAGATTACACATACTCGCATTTACACATCGCAATCTTAACGTGAGTGAGATTGGCCGTCTACACATAGAACTAGACAAGCAAAAGGAAGTGTTGAGCGCGTTTAAATCTGCCCTTCAATTAGACGAATTAATGTTCTTATCTACTTGTAACCGAGTAGAATTCATTTTCACAACAGATCAGGTTGTTGATACCAAGTTCATCCATAATTTCTTTGCAACACTTTACCCGCACTTAGACGAGGAAGTGATTCATTGTTTTACAACAAACAATGAGCAATACGAAGCTTTGGGCGCGGTAAACCACCTTTTAAGTGTCGCATCTTCTATCGATTCTATGATTGTTGGAGAACGTGAAATTATAACGCAAGTTAGAAAGTCTTTTGAAGATTGTAAGGCTTTTGGTTTAACAGGAGACACCATACGTTTGGTGATGCGTTTCACCATAGAAACTGCCAAGCGTGTTTATACTGAAACAAGTATCGCTACTAAACCAGTAAGTGTGGTTTCTTTAGCCTACCATACTTTGAAAAACAAGCGTGTGCCTTTGGATGCACGTGTGGTTATTGTTGGTGCTGGGGTTACCAATACCAACATGAGCAAATTCTTAAAAAAGCACGGTTTTAAAAACTTTACAGTGTTTAACCGAACGCTTTCTAAAGCAGAAAAGCTAGCTGATGATTTAAATGGTACAGCTTTACCCCTAACAGAATTGAAAAATTTCAAAGGAGGATTTGATGTTTTGATTACCTGTACAGGATCAGACAATCATTTAATCTCTCCTGAAATTTACACGAATTTAGTAGGTACTGATCAAGACAAGAAGATAGTAATCGATATTGCTATACCACATGACTTATCGCCAGAAATTAAAAACATGTACCCTGTAGACCACATCTCTGTGGACTATCTTCAGGAAATATCAAATAAAAACCTTCAGGAACGCGCCAAAGAAGTAGAACATGTTGAAGAAATCATTCAAGAAGCATTGTTCAACTATAAAGAAGCCTACAAACAGCGAAATGTAGAAATCGCTATGCGTCAAGTTCCTCAAAAAATGAAGGAGATTAAATCTACCGCTTTAGAACACGTTTTTGCCGAGGAAATGAGTGCCTTGGATGACGATTCTAGAGAAACAGTAGAAAAAATACTGGCTTACATGGAAAAGAAATACATCTCTGTTCCAATGAAAATGGCCAAAGAAATACTCTTAAAATCTTAATAGACTCCCATGGAAAAAATAATTATCGGATCTCGCGGAAGTGATTTAGCATTATGGCAAGCCAATTTTGTAAAATCTGAACTTGAGAAGTTAAACTGCGAAGTTGAAATCAAGATAATTAAAACACAGGGAGATATGATCCAAAACTTGAGCTTTGATAAGCTTGAGGGAAAAGGATTCTTTACCAAAGAAATTGAAAAAGAATTGTTGGATGGAACAGTTGATTTAGCTGTTCACTCACACAAGGATTTGGAAACAAATCCTCCGGCAGGATTAAAAATTGCTGCAGTATCAGATCGAGAAGATCCGGCAGAATTATTATTGATTAACCCAGATGCCGTTGATGAAAACTACACATGGTCTTTGAAAAAAGACGCAGTTATCGGTACTTCTTCTGCACGTAGAAAATCTTTAGTAGTTCGCTCAAGAGAAGATTTAGAAATCAAAGATTTAAGAGGTAACGTACCTACACGTATTCAAAAGTTGAAAGACGGAAACTACGATGCTATTCTATTGGCCAAAGCAGGAGTTTCTCGATTACAAATCAACTTAGATGATTTAAAAGTTGTTGAATTAGATCCAACAGAGTTTGTTCCTGCTCCAGCACAAGGAGTTTTAGGCTTACAAATTAGAGAAGGTGATACACGCGTTGAAAACATCGTATCTCAATTAAACAACGCAGAAGTAGCAGAAAAAATTGGAGTTGAACGTAAAGTACTGAACCTTTTAGAAGGTGGATGTCAACTTCCACTTGGAGTTTACTGCCCAAATACAACAGAGGTATACGTATCATACACCAATAACTGGCAAGAAGGTGCAGATTGGTTTAAATTCGATGCAGATGATTTAGAGGGAATGGCCGAATTCATCGTAGAAGAATTGCAAAACGATAATGAATAAACTCTTACTTACAAAATCGAATCTTACAGTAGCTGAAACAACTCAGCTTCGTGATTTGGGTTTAGAAGTAATTGTTCAATCCTTTATACATTTTGAAGCGGTAGATTTTATCCTACCGCAAGACAAAGATTTCGAATGGATTTTCTTTAGTTCACCCCGTGCATTTGACTACTTCTTAAAAGGTTGTTCTGAAGAAATATTTTCCAGTAAAAAAATAGCCTGCGTAGGTAGAAAAACTGCCGAGTATATTGCGCAAAAAGGAATAAGTTGTGATTTCGTTGGACAAAAAAGTGGCGAAGTACATACGGTTGCAAAACACTTTAAAGATCTCGTAAAAGGAGCTGGTGTACTATTTCCAATCTCTCAGCGTAGTAACCAATCCATGCAAAGGGAACTAAGCGCAGAACAAATTCTTAATGTACATGTCTACAACACGCTTACAAAGCATGTACAGTTAAAGGAGACTCCAGACTTCATTGTATTTACTAGTCCAAGCAATGTAGAAGCTTACCTCAAACAACATACAATAAACCCCACACAAAAAATCATTGCATGGGGTTCTACTACAAAATCATATTTAGAAAATTCTGGCTATCAAACTTCTTTCACATTAGAAGAAAGCAGCGTAGCTTCTTTGGTTTTTGAGCTTAAAAAGAGACCTCAATTATTCTCCTAGCATAACACCAGTACAGTCCAACAAGGGTAAGTCTATTGTATTTTTTTCCGTGATGGTTTCTGCCAAGAATACGAATTTCTTATCGTACATTTTAGAACCTATCCAGTAACTCACCCAATACTCATTGCTCAAACCAAACACCTGTTCCATAATTGGTTCAATTTTCTGAGCAGTTTGCGCTTTTACATCACCTAAACTATGACGTAACACTGAAGTTTCTATCTTTTCATTGGTCATGGCATTCATTCCATAGCCTTTACTACTCACCAAAACATTCTCCAATGTATCATTCGTTCTATTCAACAAATACACATTGTAAATTCTATCTCCTGTTTCAGCAGTTTCAAATGCTACGGCTACTGAAATACCTTCTACTTTTGGTCCTTTTAGTTCTTCCTTCATTGTTTTTCACAAATTTCTTGTGCGAGGCGAAGGTAAAGAAAAAGGTCTTTCGGATGATCGTGTAAATAGTAATTACTTGTATCCTTTTTGTCAATTTGATATTTCTCCCTACGCTTTGACCCCGTTCTTACAATTACTCTATTTTTCTCCGGTTGAATGATGATATACTGACCCAGAATACCGCGGGCATAAACAGTCTTCACCTCATCATTCAAGGTCCATAAATGCATCCCATATGCTAAATTGGGCATATTATCATTGGTTACATCTGGGTTTGTCATCATTTGCATAATGAAGTTTTCTGGAACTATTTGAACATCATTATATTTCCCTTTATTCAATATCAATTTTCCTAGTTTTAAAAAATCGCGGGAGGTGGCGTATAAACAACAGAAAGATTTTTCCATACCTTCTTTGTGGTCTAAACTCCATAACGCATCCGATTCCATCCCCAGTTGTTTCCAGAACTTTTCCTGTGCATAATTCGCTACCGTTTTTCCCGTTGCTTTTTTCAATATCATCCCCAGGAGTTGTGTATTTCCACTTTTGTATTCAAAACGAATACCTGGAGGTTCATTAAATTGAGAACATTCCATGAGCTTATCTAACTTCCCCGAATAATAAGCTTCTGCATTTTTACTTAAGGGATTTTTCCCACTTTCTGACCAATCCAAACCACTGGCCATCCATAGTAAATGCTTTATTTGAACTTCGTTGTCCTCTTCAATAAAAGGTAAATAATGGGCAATAGGTTCATCAATACTTTCAATATATCCATCCTGAATAGCCGCTCCAATCAATAAGGCCACAATGGTTTTTGAGACTGAAAAACTGTTGCCTAACTGTTGCCGGTTATGATTATCCCAATAACTTTCCAAGACCAATTGGTTATTCTCATATACCAAAAAAGAAGCTGTTTCGATTTCCCTCAAACTGTCTTCATCTTCTTTGGAAAATTGATAACTATTATACTTTCCAGAGAGCTTTAAGTCTTCGATAAATAAATCGTCGTTGGCAATAATATGATTAGCGAATACATTTTCATCATAGAGTGTTGGGCCTGTTTTGCCGTGCAGATAGGTATAATAAATTCCCTTGTAGAGATAGAATCTTCCCGAGAGAAGGATGAAAAGATTTCCTACGATGAATAGAAATAAAAGTAAAAATGAAGCTTTTTTTGCTGCGGCTTTAAGCTTTTGGAAGGTCTTGTTCGTTGGCATATGTATAGTCAAATAGCTGAGCCAGATGTGCTGCTAATTTAACTTTTACCTCATCCATATCTACAGCCTTACCTAACTCCTGTTGCATTGAAGTTACAGCTTTATCATCAATTCCACAAGGAACTATATTGTTAAAATAATCGAGGTTAGAATTCACATTGAAACCTATACCGTGCATGGTCACCCAACGACTACTTTTCACCCCCATGGCACAAATCTTACGTGCAGTAGGTTTATCTCCATCTATCCACACTCCTGTTAAACCATCCACTCTACCCGATGCTATACCGAAATCTTTAAGTGTAAGTATAACTGCTTCTTCTAAAAAGCGCATGTATTTATGGATATCCGTAAAGAAGTAATCTAAATCGAAAATAGGATACGCGACTAATTGACCAGGACCGTGATACGTAATATCTCCTCCTCTGTTAATCTTGTAGTAAGTTGCTTCTTTCTCCTCTAACTGATCATCGTTAAGCAAAAGATTTTCCTGCTTCCCCGATTTTCCTAAAGTATAAACATGTGGGTGCTCACAGAATAACAAGTAATTTTTTGTTTGTTCTTCTGTTTCACCTTTACGCTGTGCAATTTTTAAGTCGATAGCTACCTTAAACAATTCCTCTTGGTAGTCCCAAGCCTCCTTGTAATCTATTAACCCTAATTCCTTAAAAATAACACTTGGTTTCATCACTTATATTTTAGAAAGTTCTCCTTTTAGGTAGTTGATTACATCAATCTCTATTGGATCTACGTTAAAGATATCAGCAAGCATTATAGAAGACCAATCGATAATATGAATGATGTACATTACCTCTTCAATTAAATTGGCTCCTTTTGCCTCTAGTACAAATACGTGAGGTGTTTTCTTTGCAATGATTTCCTTACAAAGGTTCATTCTAAATTTATTGCGTTCCAGCGTTGAAGGAGAATCAATAAATAAAACCCCGTAACGGTCGTCTCCACCACCCCATCCAACTAACTCATTGTGGTTCATTTCAGGAACTACATGGTGCGAACACAAAATCTTTGCATTCTCATTGTATTGTTGACGTGCACGAATTACAACAGGCTCAAATTCAGGTGTTGAATACATAATCAATTCCTTATTTGGAATGAATTCTGCCAACTTTTTAGCCTCTTCCTTAATTTCTAATATATGATTGTTAAGGTGTTCTCTACAGTTTTCTAATTCTTTCAATTTCAAGTCAGAAATTACGCCTGCTTGAAACAACATGTTTAACAAATGGATAGATGAAAATGCCAAAGCGCTACGAGGTGGATTACCTGCTGGCATCTTCACAACATCGTAATTGTTGGCCTTACAAAAATCGTATAACTCACCTCCTGAACAAACAGCCGCAATAGTAGCTCCCTTATCCTTCGCTGCTTTTACAGCCGTTAGGGTTTCCTCTGTGTATCCAGAATAAGAAGAACCAATAACCAAGGTTGTCTCGTTGATGAATTCGGGTAAATTATAATTTTGATTCGCTAAGATGGGAATATTGGCTTCAGCGGCCACCAATTGCGCCACTAATTTTCCACCAATTCCAGATCCTCCCATTCCACAAATAACAACACTCGTGAAATTTTTATTGTGCAGAGATTTAAACTCTAGGCTGCGGGCTGTTTCCAGAGCATCATCGATGTTCTTCGGAAACTCAGCGATTAATTTATCCATTTTTATTTGCATGTAGAGAACAAAGATAATTAAAGTACATACTTACGAAAGTTTTATTAAAATATTGCACGATTTATTGCATAAAAAAAGGGAAGCCAAGTACTTCCCTTTTCTATATTATCGTTGAAATCCTTTAAGATTTAATCAACCTCATCGTTTGAATTCCTTTTTCGCTTGCAATCGTTATCATGTATACTCCAGAAGTTTCATTGAATAAATCAAACTGAACTTTTGTAGCATCCGTTGTCAATTCTTTCACTAATCTTCCGTTCAAATCTCTTACTGCAATCGTTTTTTCTCCTTCAGACAAGTTGGTTAAGTTGAAAATTCCTGTAGATGGATTCGGGAATAATTTCACTTGTTCTGCTTCCTCTTCAACCTGAGTAGAAAGGTAATCCGAACAAGGATTTCCAATTCCTATAATTCTCTTAATCCCTGTGTTTTCTGGGTCTAACCAATCCATTAAACGACCTGTAGAATCTGCTCCTGTTGGATCCCAAGAAACACTTAGTTTACCATATAAATCGGCGTTACTTGTTGCAGTACAAAAAGAAGACCCCCCTGATAAAATTCCTACTACTAAACCATCTTCATTGAAAATTGGCGAACCTGAAGAACCACCTTCAGTAACTCCGTGTCCATTTTGCGTAGCAGACCAAACAACTCTCCAGTGCGCTCCACTTAAACCACCGTTATAGGTAGATGATGTTAAACTATTATTGAATGTAGAAATCTTTTTATCATGCCCTGAAGGGTGGTGAATTCCAACTCCATTTGTTGCTCCTGGTCCTCTAGCGTCCCATCCATTGAAGTAAGCATTAGAAGGCAAAACGTCGTTAGATGTTAACTCACACAATGTAAAATCAGTTCCATAAACTTGGTTACTGTTCGAAACGTTCCACGTGTTTTTCGACGAGGCTCTAAAGATTGCTCCTACTGCCGTAAACAATGGCTTTTGATACGGTGCCGTTGCTCCAGGTACACAATTTGGATTTTGATAGTTGAAATACCATACGTTCTGTGCAAAGTCAGAAGTTTGTGTTTTCTCTCCACAGTGTGTAGCTGTTAAGATTAATGGGGCACAATCATAACTTGTATTTGCCATTAATGAAGCCGAACATACAAAACTACCTCCATCTGCAGAAAAAGTATATTGTATAACAGAGTTGATTTGATCTTGGTGGTTATCTCCTTCTGGACAAGCCACATTTACCTGACAAGCATCTGCTTTTGCAGGGATGTAATCGTACTCTCTGTAAACTCCTATTCGATCTTCCACTCCTCGGTAGAAATAAACTACTTCTCCTATTGTAAAAATTGCTTCTTCAGTAACCGACAATGGTTGATTATATTCAATCGTAATTTCATCTCCCTGAATCATTTCCATGGCAAACAAAGAAGGTGTTTCGGAAGTAAAAGCACCTATCACTTGTGCTTTATTCTTGTTGTATGCAAACAACTTTCCTCCTTCGGGAATGTAGTAGTTGTCCATGTACAAACCTAATGCCTGCGCATCTTCAACTTTAATTCTTAATTTCCAAATTCTGGTATCTCCTTGAACATACCAATTCCCAGCATTTTCCATTGATAAATTTGCTGGTAAGTTGATTCCTACTCGATAATTGCGTTTGTCTCCCTCAAGATCTTCCGCAACTACTTCTGACATGTTTGGTTTTGTTAGGCTTACTAGGTCTGTTTTCTTTAATACTTTGTAAGCTGTTGCGTTAAAGCTTTCTGGTGTTCCACCGAAGCTTTTTTGAGCAAGTGATGCTCCACACAAAAGCGAGAACAAAAGGGGCAAAAATGCTTTCTTCATTTCTATTTATTATGATTTCCTAACTATTTTTAAACGTCACGCAAATTTACAAATTTTATATTTGTTTGTTATTTTAGGACTTTTCCCCTCACGAAATAACAATGAGTCATATACTTTTAATAGAAGACGAACAAACTATAGCAGATGCTGTCATCTTGAATCTAGAGCTTGAAAACTACACCGTAACCCACGTAGATACTGGGAGTTTAGCTTTAGAAGAAGTGAAGAATATTGCATCCTATGATTTGGTGATATTAGATGTAATGCTTCCCCATCATTCGGGGTGGGAGGTATGTGAAGCTATACGTAAAACCAGTAGTATTCCTTTATTATTCGTTTCGGCGAAAGGAAATACAGAAGACAAAATCAGAGGTTTAAAATTAGGTGCCGATGATTATTTGGCCAAACCTTTCGATTTAGAAGAGCTTTTATTACGTGTACAAATTCTACTTAAACGCAATGCTCCTGCTGGTGGTGAACAACTCGAACAACTCACCATCGCCAATAAAACCATAAACTTTATTAGTTATGAGGTATTGGAAGACCAAGAAGTCATTGCCAAATTATCGAAACGTGAAGTGGAACTCTTAAAACTTTTCTATGAGAAAAAAGGAGAAGTTATACCCAGAGACACCATTCTAGATAGACTATGGGGAGAAGACCAATTTCCGAGTCCCAGAACAATAGATAATTACATTCTCGGTTTCCGTAAACTCTTCGAAACCAACCCAAAATCACCCGAACACTTCCTATCCATTAGAGGGGTAGGATATAAGTTAATTCTTGAGTAATTTTGACCTTTTTGAAGACTATGAATTCATCCAAACAGAGAAGATACGATAAAGCCTACCTACGCATGGCCAACACTTGGGCCAAATTGTCTCATTGTAAACGCAAGCAAGTGGGTGCCATTATTGTAAAAGATCAAATGATTATATCTGATGGTTACAATGGTACACCTGCTGGATTCGACAACTGCTGTGAAGATGAAGACCACAACACACATTGGTACGTGTTACACGCAGAAGCAAATGCAATATTGAAAGTTGCTAAATCAACAAACAACGCTAAAAACAGTACACTATACCTCACCCTCTCTCCTTGTAAAGAATGTGCCAAATTAATTCTACAGGCCGGGATTAAACGCTTGGTATTCATCAATGATTACAAAGATGATTCTGGATTGAGATTTTTAGAGGATGCAGGAATAGATGTAACACAAATCGCCGACATAGAAGATGAATAAAATGAAAATTGCCCTTCCCTTAATCGTTGGAGCCACCCTTGCTTTAGGCTTATTCTTAGGGACAACCTTGAATACAGAAACTTCTCCTTTTAAAAAGTCGGAAGCTGCAAATACGAACGCGCAAAAATTGAATGACATACTTTACATTCTTGATAAGAAGTATGTAGATTCAATTGACAAAGAAGATATTTTTGAAGAAGCTATCAGTGATATGCTGCACAAACTTGACCCTCACTCCAACTACATCGCAGCCAGAGACCTGGCCCGTTTAAACGAAAGTATTCAAGGTCATTTTGGTGGTATTGGTGTAAGATTTTCTATCATAAGGGATACGCTTTGTATTACCAATGTTCTACCCAACTCACCAAGTGAAAGAGCTGGAGTAGAATCTCAAGATCAAATCATTAAAATTGATGGAGAAGTCATATCGGACTCTACCATTAATAATGATAAAGTAATGAAAGCGCTAAAAGGTTTAGAAAATACAGAAGTTACTGTAACAGTACTGCGCAATGATGAACTTTTGGACCTGACCATTACCAGAGGTAGTATACCTGTAAATAGTGTACTGGCGAGTTACATGTTGACCGACAAAACAGGGTACATTCAATTACAAAGCTTTTCCGAAAAAACAACAGAAGAATTCTACAGAGCAGCACTCGAACTGAAGGCTAAAAAAATGGAGAATTTAATCGTTGACCTCCGTTTTAACGGAGGAGGATTGATGTCTGCAGCCATTAACATTTCTGATATGTTTTTAGAAAAAGGACTACCTATAGTAAGTACCAAAGGAAAGAGTCAACCCGATTATACAGAATATGCTGCTAACCCGCCAGTAATGGAAGGTATTGAACTGGCTATCTTGATTAACAGCAGTAGTGCATCGGCCAGTGAAATTGTGGCGGGTGCTATTCAAGATAATGATAGAGGTACTATTATAGGAAGGCGTTCTTTTGGTAAAGGGTTAGTACAACAAGACATGCTCTTAAAAGACAGCAGTAACTTGCGTCTTACCGTTGCACGTTACTTCACTCCAACTGGAAGAAGTATACAACGTCCGTACACTGAAGGATTCGAAGAATACATGATGGATGAGCGCGACCGTTATCAGAATGGGGAACTATACCATCTAGATTCAACACTTATGGTTGACTCATTAAAGTACGTCACGCCCGGAGGAAAAGTAGTTTATGGAGGTGGTGGAATTATGCCAGACATCTTTGTTCCACTTGATACCACGGGAGGATCTTTTTACTATACTAAATTGCAATACGGTGGTGTATTTAATGCCTTTGCCTTTGACTATGTAAAACAACATAAAGAAAGCCTGTCGAAATATAAAGACATATACAGTTTCAGAAAGAACTTCACAGTTACACCTTCACTGTTAGAAAACTTTACAAAATATGCCCTTGATTATTATGAAATTGAAGCATATCAAAATGAATTAAAGCGATCTACTGTATTAATCCAAAGAGAAATTAAGGCGAACATTGCCAATCAGATTTGGGTAGATAACGCTGCTCAATTGATGCGTGCGGATACGGACAAAGAAGTACAAAAAGCACTCGAATTTTTGGAAAAATAAAAACACAACACATAAAAAAAGCCTCACTTCAATAAGTGAGGCTTTTTCTTTGCATATAATTATTCACTAGAAATGAATTTCAAATTGCAGACGGTAAGATAATCCATCGTCTCCACTTCTCTTTTCTAAGTATCCTAAGTCTGTTTGCACTTTTAATTTGTGTCCCACAAAGAATTTAGAGAATCCTAATCTGTATTCTTGTTGGTCTCCGTTAACAACATCTGGTGTATCAATACCTGCATATCTTGCTGCAATTTCAATGTTGTTTTTAAACATGTAACCAGCTTGTACATTCAATGATCTACCTGTAAATACCTTTCCAATCACTATATCACCGTTATACACTAATGGATTGTTTCCGTTCGTCCATCTATCCGCATATTCTGCCATTACAGACCAACCTTGGTATTTAAACATCATGTCTGCAAAAACCGTGTACACATTTTTACCATGGAAGTTGTTTTGTGCGTCGCGGATAAAGCTACCCATGTTCCCTCTTTCTCTTACAGCTCTTTCATTCAAATCATAAGTTAATCCAAAGGCTAATTTTGGTTTACTTTCTCTCTTGATAGCAGAACCAACATAATCTCCTTTAGAAGAAAAATTACCAAATGGCAAAATCTCAACTCTACCTGTGTATTCCAAACCACCTAAGTTTGCCGATCTCATATTTCGACCTTCACCTTTAGAAATTGCAAAAATTTCTTTTACAACTACACCACCTATGGTATTATGGTTTCTGAACTGCAACCCCAAATCACGGTCGATGTTAAATCTAGAGTTTAAGATAGAACGATCTACTAACTGCATGTTTGCAGAAGAAATAACACGCTCTCTGTTTCCTGGTAACTTCGTTTGACCACCCCATAGCGAGAAGTTTTTGTAGAAGTTCCACTTAAATACGGCATCTAAAACAATACGCGTATCTAACAAAGGTTCAGAATCACTTACTGCAATATCTCTATCTGATAATGCTAACTCTACTTTGTACGTTAGTTTAGGAGAATAAACGTGTCCTTTCATTTTAATTCTTGAACGACGAATTAATAAATTTGGCTTAAACCCATCTATTTGGTTTAATTCATCGTTGTTCACTGTCCAATCTGTAGTCATCAATGTCTGAAAACGGAACCCTAAGTTCATTGAAAAACTTTCATTCTTTCCGGTAATGTTAATTCCTTTTCCAAATTCACCTACCTCTACTTGCGCACTAACTGTTGCGCTAAATAATGCTATAACTACAAGTAATACTGATCTCATTCCTTTATCTTTTGGTTTTAAAAATCACTGCAAATTTACGGCGTTTTTAATGTAGGATTAACATTGTTAAACCATTCTTAACACACTCTTAATATTTGCTTCATGCTAAAACCCCTTGTAAATAAAGGGATTCAGATCTATTTTAACCGTGATCAATTTCGCGTCCTTCTCAAATGTCATGCGTTTTCTTAACACAATGGTAACACTGCAATGAATGTCCGTCATTTCATTTGGAATAATTTTGCAGCAAAATAAATTGCGTAAGATGAAAAATACATTTTTACTAATTACTTTGTTCTTTGTTTCCTTTATGGGATACGCTGTGCAAAATGACACTACGATTGTAGATTCAGCGATTGTAGCAAACTCTAGTGTACAGAACAAAGAGATTTTTAGTAATCTAACTTTTAGTTTTAAAAACTATAAGGATAAAAGAACTACCAATCCTTTAGAGATCGGTAGCACAACTTTAAAAAGTGATAACGTCTTAACTTCTGACCAATATGTTGCGATTAAGTATAAGAAAGAAGGAGAAGATAAATGGGTGAGTCAATACTTCTCTACTTCTGATGATAAGATGGTCAT
>NZ_JBVCPV010000026.1:0-21371 GCF_057456495.1 Lishizhenia sp.
GACACGAAGCTTTCTTTAGAAGAACTAAAGTTACTGAACAATCAGGTTAAAAATCGTGAGCGTCTCTTGCGCAACTTCGACAATCAAATTCGCTCTACCGAAGCTACCATAAAGGAGAAAACCCTTTCTATTGATGGTTTGAACGAGAGTATAGATAAGCTCAAAAACCAATACAAAGAACTTTTACTTTTTGCCTACAAGAGACGTAGCAAGTACGGTCAATTAATGTACATTTTTAGCTCGGAAACCATTGAAGAAGCTAAAAAACGCAAGCTGTATTTAGAAAAGTTAACTGAGGTTCAAAAGAAACAGCTTACCGTAATACATCAAAAGATGAATGCTTTACAATCTGACATTGAAGCCTTGGAAAAAGAGAAGGTGAAAAAGCTAGAATTGTTAGCGAAAAAGAAGGAAGAACGCGAAGCCATACTCTTGGCCAAACAACAACAAGAAACTGTATACCAGCAACTCAAAGCTGAGGAGGAAACTTTGCGTAAAAACTTGCACGACCAAGAATTAAAAAAATCGAAGTTACAAGCAAAAATTCAAGAAGCTATACGCAAAGAAATTGCTGCTGAACAAGCCCGATTGGAACGTATTAGAAAGGAGAAAGAGCGTTTGCGTAGAGCAGAAGAAGCCCGTAAAAAAGCTGAAGGTAATACAACTCCCGCTCCACTTCCAACAACCAAAGATGACTTAGATGAGAGTAATGGTTTTGATAAAAACAAGGGAAGATTACCATGGCCGGTAGAACGCGGTACGATCACTGAAAACTACGGTCGCAACCCTCACCCGACTTTAAACAATGTTTTTACCAATAACAATGGGGTAGATATAAGCTCTCCTAAAAATGCGCAAGTACGCGTAGTCTTTAAGGGTGAAGTTACCAGCGTATTTAGTATTTCTGGAGGTGGGAAAGTTGTGATTGTAAAACACGGCAATTATAGAACCGTTTATGCCAACTTACAGGAGGTATATGTTACCAAGGGTATGGAATTAGATGCAAAGCAAGTAATCGGATCTCTATTGCCTTCTAAAGACGGAGAACTATCTGTTGTTCACTTCGAGATTCATGTTATTACCGAAGGTGGTGTCGAAAGATTGAATCCTAACTTGTGGATTGCAAGATCTTAGCGTGATTCCAAGATTCAATAAATCAAGAATTCAAAATATTTATCCTCTGTTCTTACGGCATCTCGATAGTTCGACTTCGCTCACCTCAGCGCTCTCTCGATAACCTCGTTGAAGGATTAGGGGGTATACTTCCTACTCACACTCTAGACTATCTATCAGCCCGTGATTGTAGCGGCAGCTTTGCCTTGTGAAGGCTTAGTTCTGCTTTGCGCTTTTTAGCGACCACCGGAAGCTACAAATAAGCTTAGCAAAACTTAGGTGAACAAGGTAAACTACAGCGGAAAGCGCGATAAGGATGCCAAAACAGTATAGAGCAAAACTTTAGCGTACGGAGCATAAAAAAAGGAAGACCTATGGCCTTCCTTTACGTTATTTTGAGAATCTGTATTTGAAGATACAGTAGATGGCTCTGAAACCATCTTTCCAGCCTATCTTCTTCCCTTCTTCGTAAGTTCTACCGTAGTATGATATACCTACTTCATAGATTCTAATTTTCTTTATACGTGCCAATTTTGCGGTAATTTCTGGCTCAATACCAAATCTATTTTCTTTGATTTTGATGTTTTGCGCAATGGACGTTCTAATCAACTTGTAACACGTCTCCATGTCAGTTAAGTTCAAATTGGTCATCATGTTAGAAAGTCGCGTTAAAAACTTATTCCCAATTGAATGCCAAAAGAACAATATCCTGTGCGGTTGTGCTCCCACAAAACGAGAACCGTAAACCACATCCGCATTATCCATAAATACTGGCTTTAACAACAAGTTATATTCATGTGGATCATATTCCAAGTCCGCATCTTGTACAATGATATAATCTCCTGTAGCTTCTTGGATAGCGCGGTTAATGGCTGCTCCTTTGCCTTGGTTTCTATCTTGACTAAAAAAGCGAATGTCCATGTTAGGATTGCGCTCCATGTACTCTTCTATCTTCTGTACCGTTTTATCTTTGGAGCAATCGTTAACGATAACAATTTCCTTTTGAATATTATTGACCAATTCTACTTCTTGTACTTTATCAAGAATGATTTGAATGGTATTTTCCTCGTTGTAAGCAGGTATGAGTATGGATAATTTTTTCATTGATTAGTATTAAATGTTCATTTCAGGTACGTTGTCTGGCACTACTAGGTCGCCCTCAGTTGCCGCAATAATTTCTTCAACGCTAACACCAGGTGCTCTTTCTACCAAGTGGAATTGTCCGTCTTTAATCTCCAAAACAGCCAAGTTTGTTACCACCTTCTTAACACACCCAACACCCGTTAGAGGCAATGAACATTGTTTTAATATTTTAGACTCACCTTTTTTATTGGTATGCATCATGGCTACAATAATGTTTTCTGCAGAAGCCACTAAATCCATTGCTCCTCCCATTCCTTTCACCATTTTCCCTGGAATCTTCCAGTTTGCGATATCACCGTTTTGCGCTACTTCCATAGCACCTAAAACTGTTAACTGTACGTGTTGTCCACGTATCATTGCAAAAGAAGTAGCTGAATCAAAGAATACAGCACCCGGACGGGCAGTAATCGTTTGCTTACCCGCATTGATTAAATCTGCATCCTCTTCTCCTTCAAAAGGAAAAGGTCCCATTCCTAATATTCCATTTTCTGATTGGAATTCAACCTCTATATCTTCTGGGATGTAATTTGCCACCAAAGTTGGAATACCTATACCTAGGTTAACGTACCAACCATCTTGTAATTCTTGTGCAATTCTTTTTGCAATACCTGTTTTATCTAAAGCCATTTGTATCTAATTTTTTGAAGGTTGGAAATTATTTTTGACGTACCGTTCTTTGTTCAATTCTCTTTTCGAAAGCTTCACCTTTAAAGATGCGTTGAACAAAAATTCCTGGAGTATGAATCTCATTTGGATCTAACTCACCTGCAGGTACTAATTCTTCCACCTCTGCGATAGTTATTTTACCTGCCATAGCCATCATAGGATTGAAGTTACGCGCTGTTGCTTTGAACACCAAATTTCCTTCTGTATCTCCTTTCCAAGCTTTAACAATAGCAAAATCTGCCGTTAATGCTGTTTCTAAAATATGTGGTTTTCCATTGAATTCTCTCACTTCCTTACCTTCTGCTACCTCTGTACCGTATCCAGCAGGTGTAAAGAAAGCTGGAATACCGGCTCCTCCTGCTCTACAACGCTCTGCTAATGAACCTTGAGGAATTAAATCTACCTCTAGTTCACCTGATAACATCTGACGTTCGAACTCGTCGTTTTCTCCTACGTAAGAAGAAACCATTTTCTTGATTTGCTTCCCTTGTAACAATAATCCTAAACCAAAATCATCTACACCGGCATTGTTAGAAATACAGGTCAAATCCTTCACCCCCATTTTTACCAATTGTCCAATAGAGTTTTCTGGTATACCACACAAACCGAAACCACCCAACATCAGGGTCATTCCACTCTCTATGCCTTTGCAAGCATCTTCAACATTATTTACAACTTTGTTCATATCTTAAAATAAATCGGGCACCTCATCTGAATTACTAGATTCTCCTGGCCCATTATTGTTATTCTCGCCGCTACAATTATACACAGAATTTTGGTAATTGATAGGCATCTCAAAGTCCTCTTTAGAGATCTTAATTTTAGGGTCCTTGTACACCTTCTGCATATAATACCCATAAATAGGTAAAGCCATACGTGCACCTTGTCCCCATTGCATACTTCTAAAGTGTACACCTCTATCTTCTGCTCCAACCCATACACCCGTTGCTAGATCAGGTGTTAAGCCCATGAACCAACCATCAGAGTTATTTTGAGTTGTTCCCGTTTTACCCGCAGTTGGGTAAGTAATTCCTCCCCATGGCCAGTAAGAACCTCTTAAGCTAGCACCTGTACCTTTTTGCACCACATCTTTCATTAACGATAGTGTAGCGTACGCCAATTCTTCAGACATCGCTTCTTTTGAGTTTGGCTGTGCTTCATAGATGGTATTTCCATTTCTATCTTCTATCCTTAATAAAATAGTAGGTGCATTGTAAATTCCTTTATTAACAAAAGTTGCCTGAGCGGCTACCAACTCAAATAAAGATAAATCCATAACCCCCAAACACATGGCTGGAACTATATCTTCTTTACGTAAAGTAATATTTAGATCTTCCATTAATTTAGCCACTGCTTGTGGTCCGGCTGTACCTCCCATTTTAGACATTACTGCTACTGTAATATTGTTCATAGAGTTGGCAATACCATGACCAACCGTAATGGGCTCTCCTGTTAAATCAGCGCCTGAGTTTCCAGGACACCACGACTTCAACTTATCTGGATCACTAGTTTCAGTAACGTCTACACAATACGCGATGTTTGGAAAAGTTGTGCATTTGTTCACCACACCGAACCTCATCGCAGCAGAGTAAACAAAAGGTTTGATCGTAGAACCTACCTGACGCTTCCCTTGCTTTACGTGATCGTAAGCAAAGTGATTCAAATCAGTTCCTCCAACCCAAGCTTTCACAAAACCAGTTTGCGGCTGTATAGAAATCATCCCCGCTTGTAAAAAGTTTTTGTAGTAAAGTATACTGTCTAATGGACTCATCACCGTATCGATATCCCCTTTCCAAGAGAAGACGGTCATCTCAGTGGGTTCATTAAATTTCTTCACGATTTTATCATGTGAAAGGCCATTTGCTTTCAACATTTTGTAACGTTCAGAACGCTTCATGGCAGAATTCACTATTCTATCGATTTGATCTTCCGTTAAGCGATTAGAGAAAGGGAAATGTCTTGTTCTTTTATTGTTTTTAGTAAACTCTCTTTGCAGCGTTTCAGATAAGTGCTTGTGTACCGCATGTTCTGCGTGTTTCTGTAAATCCGCATTAATGGTAGTATAGATTTTCAAACCATCTTCGTAGATATTGAAAGGAGTACCATCTGCCTTTGCATAGATGTAATCTCCATTTTCATCCTTACTTCTCAATACATCCTGAACCTCTTTCCTTAAGGTTTCTCTAAAATAAGTAGCAATACCTTCTTTGTGGTCTACACGTTGGTAATCCGTTACTATATTTAAATTTTGAAGACTGTCTCTTTCCTCATCAGAATCAATGGTTGCTGTTAAGGCTTCATTTCCTTTTCTACTGTTTTTTCTCCACAAGTCTAAAACCGTATTACGTCTGTTCACAGCTCTCATTGAATCTTTCACAAATAAAGTTCTCGCTTGCTCATCTGTTACATTTCCCTCATCAATATTATTGTATCTCGCATATCGTTTTTTGTAGTTTCTAACATTGAAAGAGTGTGGGTTATACAGCGATGGATTCTTACACATCCCCACCAACATAGCTGCTTGTTCTTTGGTTAAATCTTTTGGTTTACAATCGAAATATACTTTAGAGGCAGAAGCAATACCCACCGCATTGTACAAGAAATCGAATTGGTTCAAGTACATGGTTATGATCTCTTCTTTGGTGTATTTCTCCTCCAAACGCAAGGCAATAATATTCTCTTGCACTTTTTCATACAAACGTCCTTCCAAACCACTCACTTCCCTTTTGCTCTCCTTTTCAGGATCATCGAGTAAAGCAGCAGCTCTTTCTTTGTCTCTCTGCGCCAATGTAAAAATCAACTTTGCCAATTGCTGAGAGATCGTAGATGCTCCTCCGGCTTTCCCCATATTTGCCAAAGCTCTTCCCACCGCTTTAGCGTCTATTCCAGAGTGCTCCTGATACCTCTCATCTTCCGTTGAGATCAAAGCTGAAATCACATAGGGTGAAATCTCATTATAGGTCACAGATGTTCGGTTAATTTTCCAAAACTTCCCCAAAGAAGTTTCTCCATCATCTGCTAAAATATCTGTCGCCAACAATTCTGGTGGATTTTCCAACATAGCCACCGAAGGAAGATCCTCCTCATCGGTTACAATATAACGCAGATAGAGTATACCTAAAAGCGGTAACATCGCACCTAACCAGATGATTAGGTAGATGAAAAGTTTTGTTTTAAACGTAAAGCTTTGTTTTTCTTTTTTTGCTTTTGCCATGGGAAATGTAATTACAGGATAAAAATAGTTATTTGTAAGGAAAGATATGGGTGAAGATGTAGGTGATTTATTATTTGTAATAAAAGGCCTGAATTATGAGAAGTCAACACCCTTTAAACCAAAAAAACCACGACTCTCGCCGTGGTTTCTTTTAATATTTTCTATTTGAAATTACTTTTTCTTCTTCAAGAAGTCTTTTACGTAATTTTCAATTGCCATAGTCATAGACGGTGCATTGGGCTGGGGCGCATGTAAATCCAACCTCAAGTTATTATCTACTATTGCTTTGGCCGTTGTTGGACCAAAGGCAGCAATCATGGTGTTATTTTGTTTAAAATCAGGGAAGTTCTTTAACAAGGACTCAATACCTGATGGTGAAAAGAACACCAACATGTCGTAAGTTACTGACTCCAAATCAGATAAGTCTGAACAAACTGTACGGTAAAGTACTGCTTTTTCAAAATCAATCTTATTCTCATTCAAAACAGTAGGAATCACGTCTCTTAAAATATCAGAACATGGCAACAAGAATTTCTCTTTCTTGTGCTTTTTGATAGCATCCATCAAGTCATGAATCGTAGTCTTACCATGGAAAATCTTTCTCTTCCTGTACGTAACGTACTTTTGTAAGTAGTAAGCAACGGCTTCAGAAATACAGAAATACTTCATGCTATCTGGCACTTCATATCTCATTTCTTCCGCTATTCTAAAGTAATGGTCAACCGCTGTTTTTGATGTTAAAATTACTGCAGTAAAATCTTGTAAGTTTACCCTTTGGTTTCTGAACTCGTTCTTCTCGACACCTTCGACATGTATAAACGGACGAAAATCTATCTTCAGTTTATACTTTTCCGCCAAGTCAAAATAAGGAGACTTGTCGTTCTCAGGCTTTGGCTGCGATACTAGTATGGTTTTTACGCTCAAAATCTGTAGTTATTATAGTTTTATACTTCTTTACACTCCCTCCATTTCACCCCCTAACGCTCTCATTAAAGCGAGGATGGGTAAAATTTCCAGCGTGCAAAGGTATAAAATAATATAATACCATTCAAAATTCTGTCGAAATGCAATCACAAAACCGCGAAATACTTTATAGAACTGAAACACAAGAATCAAGGCGATAAAAATCCAGTGATAAATAGAGTTTGTTCCTTCATTTAAAACCCAAATCAACAAGAAAGGAATTAGGGCAATTCCCAGCATTTGATGCACCAGCGTATAACTTCTAAAAGAGTGAAAAAAGCGCTTGAGGTTACCAGTGACAAAACCTGTTAAAAACAACGCCAACATTTGCAGTACAAAATAAATCGCCAGCGCAAAACTTAACACTTTGTTAAAATTAAAATGCTCCAAAAACAAGTAAAGCCCTAAACTGATGACCACAAAGTAATTCAACAGTAAAAGCCAACCGCCATCTTTCAAAGTATTCCATCCCTCTTTTTCAAGCATAAACATGCTTTTCACAGAAACGAACGCAAAAGAAAAATTTCCAAATATTTCAGCATTGATAATTTTAGCTACCGATAGGATGAGCAAACTTCCGCACAATACATAATAAACAAAAGTGGGAACACTACTCGATCGCTCCGTGAGGTTATAAACTTGCTCGCTCGCCCATGAATTTTGAGCAAGTAATGTTAAAATTAAAAAAAGAAGTCTTTTTCGTAACATAGAGTATTGAGCTTTCACAAAAATAGAAGCAATCTTTAAATCACTTGGCTAAAGAACTTAAAAAATCTAGATATTTCGCTAATTTTGTGGCGATTCTAAAATAAAATAAAATCAGATGGCAACAGATCTATATACACATCCAGATTACTTTAACATGGATGACTTGCTTACAGATGAACACAAATTAATCCGTGACGCAGCTCGTGCTTGGGTAAAGAAAGAAGTTTCTCCTATCATTGATGAGCACTACGAGAATGCAACTTTCCCTATGCACATTTTAAGTGGATTGGGAGAAATTGGAGCTTTCGGTCCTTACATTCCAGCACAATATGGTGGACCTGAATTAGACCAAATTTCTTACGGTTTAATCATGCAAGAGTTAGAGCGTTGTGATTCAGGTCTTCGTTCTACAGCTTCAGTTCAAAGTTCATTGGTAATGTACCCAATTTGGAAATTTGGATCTGAAGAGCAAAAGATGAAGTACTTACCAAAGTTGGCTACTGGAGAAATGATTGGATGTTTCGGTTTAACGGAACCAGATCACGGATCTAACCCAGGAGGTATGATTTCTAACTTTAAGGACATGGGAGACCACTACTTATTGAATGGAGCTAAAATGTGGATTTCTAATGCACCTTTTGCTGACATCGCAGTAGTTTGGGCCAAAAACGAAGAAGGAAGAATTCACGGATTGGTAGTAGAAAGAGGAATGGAAGGTTTCTCTACGCCAGAAATGCACGGTAAACTTTCTTTAAGAGCTTCTGCAACGGGAGAATTAATCTTCGAAAACGTAAAAGTTCCAAAAGAAAACTTATTACCAGGTAAAAGCGGATTAGGAGCACCATTAGCGTGTTTAGATTCTGCACGTTTCGGTATCGCATGGGGTGCTTTAGGTGCTGCTATGGATTGTTACGATCAAGCATTGAGATACTCAAAAGAAAGAACACAGTTTAATGTACCTATCGGGTCTTTCCAGTTGATTCAAAAGAAATTGGCAGAAATGATTACCGAAATCACCAAAGCTCAGTTATTGACATTCCGTTTAGGGCAGTTAAGAAACGAAGGAAAGGCTACTTCAGCACAAATCTCTATGGCGAAGCGTAACAACGTTGAAATCGCCTTGAACATTGCGCGTGAAGCACGTCAAATCCACGGTGGTATGGGTATTACTTCTGAATACTCTATGATGCGTCACATGGCCAACTTAGAATCAGTAGTTACTTACGAAGGAACACACGATATCCACTTGTTAATTACAGGTATGGATGTTACGGGAATTCCAGCATTCACAAGAGAAATGCCAGACTTAAACAAATAAGTCAACACATAAAAATTGCAAAGGGATCTCCATTCGAGGTCCCTTTCTTTTTGCATTCTATTTTTCTTTGGGCTGCCTTCACGGGCTTTCCATTGCTACTCTCCCCAAGGAACTTGGGGACGGGATATCCATTCCCATCCCTGGCAGATTTTAATCCTTACTAATGTATCACCACTACATGTGTTGTATCCGCTCCACTCATCTCCATCCACTTTCTTCTACCCGCATCGTTCAATTCTCGCCAAAATAAGTCAAAGCCATAAGGAGAAGTTGCACTGTAGCCATTCACACTCTTCAAACCATGTTCTTGTGTAGCCAACATAGCATCTAACTGATAGAAAATTGCAGGCTCCGTTAAACTATCGGGTTGATAAGCCACAACTGCATTTTTATCTAAATTTTCCAATTGCTTACTCACCTTCATCACTCTATCTTGTGCCTCTTGTTTAGCAAAAGTTACAGCTTCTACATTTACCTGATAATTGTCCAAACCTAACACTAACAAGAGGATGCCAAACACCCACCACTTTCGCGTATATTTCCTCCAATAATACAACACGCCCACTAGCGCCATACCGGCAAAAAGTAGTTGTACGTTTATCATCCTATCTAAACTTCTTAAAGCTCCAAAACCAGGCAAATCCATCAACAGTGTATACAAGCTGAAATCCCCCCATTTCATAAAGAAAATTAAACTTAAAAAAGCTGTAATTACAAAAGGGAATACCTCACCCCTTAAAACAAGCCTACGAAAATCTGATTTTAGTAAAAGGAAAAAACAGGTGCAAATACTAAGCAATGCTATTCCTCCGATAAACAAGGTCTGGGTGTATGCCCATTCCCAATCATCACCTACCCCAGACAAAACACCCCATAAGAAGGCATCATCCGTACTATAGAAATAAGAACCTAACCGAGGTACCGTAGCCATAATCCTATCCTGGGTATAGGGTATACTAAATTCTGCTCTGCGCATGTAAGGAACCATCAGTTTCAACATCGCTAATACACCCATGATCAGATTCACACCTACAAATAACAGCGACTTCCAACGCTGTAACAATTGCAGATAATTCTTCCAATAAAAAGGCAAACTGCAAAGGATGTAGCTAACACCAACAAACAAGGCAAAAAAGCCTAAATAGATACCGCACCAAAACTGCCACACTAACATCCAAACACCCGCTACCAAACTTAATCCTTTCCCTTTTTTATGAAAATTGTAGAAAAACAACAACATCAATGGAATCGCAAAACGCGGCATAGTTTGCACATGGTACATTTGCGAAAACAACACAAGAGAGAAGGCGTAAACAAACGCACCCAATGCACTCCCAACAGTTGTTCTGCTCATCCTAAAAAACAAGAGGTAAGCCGCAATAAAGTTCAGGGTAGTTACAACCAGTATCCAAAACTGAAAGGCTCCTTCTCTGCTCCAACCTATCATCCTAGCAAAACTATAAATAGGCGATGCACCCAATAAATTATCTGAATAAGCGATGGTTTCTAAAGCTGGGAAAAAGAAACCTGCATTCCAATACTCTGTCCATTGTCCCGAAGTAAACTGATAGGCATGTTCTAATAAAAACATGTTAAAACGTGCATCTCCTAAATCTCCCGGAATACGAGAAAAATCCCACCCCATAACTCTAAACTGAACCAAGAAAAGTCCGAGAATCAATGTAAGTAAAGGATAAAAAAACTGTGTTTTTTGCAATTTATTCATGTGATATAGCGTGTAGGAAACTAAAGTAGTATTTGTTTCTTATTTTTGGCTTTCAATTTCCATCTGATATATATTCAACATAGAAAAACGTGGTTTTTAGTAGTATTCTATTTCTTTTTTATTTCCTCCCCCTATTTCTACTGATATACCACCTCGTTCCTCAAGGATTAAAAAACTGGGTCATCCTTTTTGCAAGTATTATTTTCTATACTTGGGGAGCGCCTAGCTTTATTTTTATTTTGTTGGGTTCAACGTTGGTCGACTTCTTCATAGTGCGTCAACTGGCCAAGGAACCCCATAACTCAAAACGAAAAGCATTACTGATCTCTTCTTTAGTCCTCAACTTAGGACTTCTCGCTTATTTTAAATACGCCAATTTCTTTGTAGAAAATGTAAATGCATTTTTCCAACAAATGGGTTGGCAAACATTGCATTGGACGCAAGTTGCACTACCGATAGGAATTTCTTTTTACACCTTTCAAACCATCACCTATGCAGTTGATGTATACAGAGGAGTACATCCACCGCTGAAAAAAATTCAAGATTATTTTCTTTACATCCTTTCTTTCCCGCAAATGATAGCAGGACCCATTGTGCGTTTCAATACCGTGGCAGATCAAATCATTGCACGTAAAGAATCTTATGAGGACAAACTGCAAGGACTCTACCGTTTCTCCATTGGTTTGGCGAAAAAAACGCTCCTTGCTAATCCTTTAGGTGCACAAGCCGATCTAATTTTAAACAACATTGAAAATATGGATACTCCAGCCGCATGGGTGGGTATTTTGGCTTACACCTTCCAAATTTATTTTGATTTCTCTGGGTATTCAGATATGGCAATTGGACTTGGAAAAATAATGGGCTTCACCTTCCCAGAAAATTTCAACTCTCCCTATTTATCCAAAAGTATCAGCGAATTTTGGAGAAGGTGGCACATCACCCTAGGTGATTTTATGCGCAACTACCTCTACATTCCCTTAGGCGGAAATCGTGTCAAAACAAAGTCGCGTTTATATTTCAATTTATGGTTTGTTTTCCTCCTCTCTGGACTATGGCACGGAGCATCTTGGAATTTTGTGATATGGGGAGCATACCATGGTTGTTTTCTAATTTTGGAACGGCTGTTTTTACAAAACTTTCTGGAAAAGGCTGGCCCTCTATTTGCCAATATCTTTACCTTCTTCCTCGTCGTGATGGGATGGGTTATTTTCAGAGTAGAAAGCAGTGAAGAACTCCTTTTATATTTCCAAAAACTCTACAGCTTCGAGAGCACCAATACCTTAAGTTTATCCCGTGAATTTATTACCGTACTTGCTCTTGCCATCTTCTTTAGTGTGTTTACGGTTTGGAATAAAGGCAAGCAGTTGGAGCATTATTTATATTTCAAAAAAACACATAAAAACAAGCAACATCTCTTACTAATGGCAAGTGCCATGTTTCTTTTGCTCATTTCGGTTTCATCCGTAGCAAGTTCAGATTTTAACCCTTTCATTTATTTTAAATTTTAAGCAATGAAGGCTGTTAAAAAGAATTTACACCAACTACTTTTCTTCCTTTTTATAGGTATAATGTTGCTCCCGCTTTCTAATAATTTATTTAAAGGGAAAGAAATCAAAGGCCTTAAAGGCTACTACGAAAAACAAGAGGCGCCCACCTTTTCAATGGACAATTGGTTTGCGGGTACTTTTCAGGATACCTTAGACAAGCATATCAATGATAACTTCGGCTATCGATCTCTTTTCGTTAGGACTTTCAACCAAATTAACTTTTCTCTCTTTGAAAAAATAAGTGTTCAGAATGTAATCATTGGGAAGGATAATTACCTCTATGAGGAAAACTATATAAACAGCTACTTTGGATTAGATTTCATTGGTCAAGATAGCATTCAAGAAAAGGTCATTAAATTAAAGCAAATACAAGACACTCTAAAGAAATTGGGCACTGACCTAATTGTAGTTTTGGCGCCAGGTAAAGGGAGTTATTTCCCCGAGTATTTCCCTGAAGAATATACTTCTTTAGAGGTCGGCGCTACCAATTACGAGTATTACCTCAAACATCTCCAAGAACAACAACTTCCCTTGATAAATTTCAAAGCTTGGTTTTTGGCACAAAAAGACAGCTCTGAACATGCACTTTTCCCCAAGACGGGAGTTCATTGGAGTAAATATGCCGAGTTGAAGGTGGCGGATTCTTTAATACAATTTATTGCCGATATGAAAGGAATCACACATCCTCCTAGGATCAACATTACTGCCATAACAAAAAGTTCAGAGGCATGGGATACAGATGATGATATAGAGCAATCTATGAATCTTTTACTCGACATTCCAGATTTAATGATGAGTTACCCTTCCTACACTTACGATATTCCAGACAGCAGTGCCCGACCAAAAGTCATCACCGTTGCCGATAGTTATTACTGGGGCTTATACAACCTTGGACTTTCACATAAAGCTTTTAATAATAGCCCTTTCTGGTACTACAACCAAAAAGCATTCGCTGGAAATTATGAGCAAGCAATAGATATCTCGGAGCTACAAATACAAAAAGAAGTTGAAAGTTCTGATGTCATCATCCTACTTTCTACAGACGCAAATCTATACCGTTTTGCTTTTGGATGGATAGATCAGATGTACGCTATATATTATCCCTAAAAAAGGGCTCCCATTACTGAAAGCCCTAATCATGTTTCTATCTAATTTTATTAATGTGCTCCGTGCAAGTTCTCAAACAATGCTGGAATATTAGTCGCAAAAAGCTTGATGGCAATCGCCAATAATATAATCCCGAAAACCTTCTTTAAGATGGCTATACCTCCGGGTCCTAACAACTTCTCAATTCTCTTGGTTAATACCAGTACTATGTATACCAGGAGTATATTCACAATAATGGCCAATGCAATATTGATGAACGAATATTCCGCTTGAAGTGAAATTATAGTTGTCATAGATCCTGCTCCAGCGATGATTGGAAAAGCAAGCGGTACGATGCTCGCCATTCTACCTCCATGACCATCATCCTTGAACAATTCAATTCCCATGATCATTTCAACAGCCATGGCAAAAAGAATGAGGGAACCGGCAACGGCGAAGGACCTTACACCAACACCAAAAACACCCAAGATTCCTTCCCCTACAATTAAAAAGGCCAACATGATACCCAAAGACACCAAAGATGCTTTAATAGGATTCACTTCATTTTTTTCCTTAATCTTAATAATAAGCGGAATGGATCCTACGATATCAATAACGGCAAACAATACCATGAAGGCTTTCAAAAAGCCGTTGAAACTAAACTCTAAAAAGAAATCTATCATCACTTAATTTTAAGCACCTCCTGTTCTACCACGAATGGAAAGTATGCGTGTTCTAATATCTGCACTTTGCGTTGTACAGCTGCTAAATCATCCGTCTCCTCTAATTTTGTGCGCAATTGAGCTATAATTCTGCCCTCGTCAAAATTCTCGTTCACATAGTGTATGGTAATACCTGTTTCCTTCTCCTTGTTCGCTAAAACAGCCAAATGTACCTTCTCACCATAAAAGTTTTTACCTCCATACTTCGGCAACAAACTTGGATGAATATTAATAATACGCTCTGGAAAATGTTGAATAAACTTAGCGGGTATTTTTCTTAAGTAACCTGCAAGTACTATAAAGTCTGCCGATGCACAAAGCTCAAGTAGAAAATCACTATCTGCTGCTTGTTCGTTACTGATCAAAGTAGATTCAATACCAAATTTTTCCGCTCGCTCAAATACTTTAGCTCCTTCTTTGTTACAAACCATTCTACTCATTTCAACTTGGTCAGACTCTTTAAAATAGCTAAATAATTTCTCAGCATTGGTTCCTCCACCTGATGCAAAAACGAAGACTTTAATTTTTTTCATGGGGCAAAGTTATGAACATTCAACGTATTTATTCTTATTTTTTGGCCACAGATTTATTCTCTGTTTATTTATATATGGCAAACCAAGATAAAGATAAATACCCTACTGTTCCTTATGAAAGTCAGGACTTGAACGAAAGTGAAATGCTCAACAAATCAAAAGAATTTTTCACATTTATGGATCAGCGCAGATCGGTAAGAGATTTCGCAGATACACCCGTACCTAAGGAAGTAGTTGAGAATATTATCATGACCGCAAGTACCGCACCTTCGGGAGCGCACAAACAACCCTGGACCTTTTGTTTAATCTCGAATAAAGAACTAAAAAGTGAAATCCGTAAACTAGCAGAAGAGGAGGAATACAAATCCTACAATGGTCGCATGAAGGAAGAATGGTTGAAAGACCTTGCCCCTTTGGGTACCGACTGGCAGAAAGAATTCATAGAAATTGTTCCTTGGATTATTGTAGTTATGAAAAAACCTTACGATATTGTAGACGGTAAAAAAAAGAACAATTATTATGTTAATGAATCTGTAGGTTTGGCCGCAGGTTTTTTATTGGCTGCAATTCATAATGCAGGATTAGTATCATTGACACATACTCCAAGTCCAATGAATTTTTTAATCAAGGCATTGAACAGACCAGAGAATGAAAGACCCTTCCTACTAATCCCAGTAGGATACCCTAAAAAAGGGGCGCGAGTTCCAGACTTAAAAAGGAAAGCGAAGCGTGAAATAATTCAATATTATGAATAAAAATTTTGTTTTATAAAGTTTTACTTTTTTCTTTGCGGTCGAATTAACCCTTTAAAAAGTTAAAGAAATGTCTGATATCAATTCAAAAGTAGTAGCAATTATCGTAGATAAATTAGGTGTTGAAGAAAGCGAAGTAAACGCTGAAGCATCTTTCACAAACGATTTAGGAGCAGATTCTTTGGATACTGTAGAATTAATTATGGAATTCGAAAAAGAATTTAACATTGCTATTCCAGATGATCAAGCAGAGAACATCCAAACTGTTGGAGACGCTGTTACATACATCACAGAAAACGCAAAGTAATTTTTAAACCATCACTTACGTAAAATTTGTTTTATGGAGCTTAAGAGAGTTGTTGTTACAGGATTGGGTGCCCTTACCCCAATAGGAAATACAGTTGAAGAGTATTGGACTGGATTAATTAGTGGAAAAAGCGGTGCGGCTCAAATTCAACAATTTGATGCTTCAAAATTCAAGACGAATTTTGCTTGTGAGGTAAAAAACTTTACCGTTACCGATCATTTAGATCGTAAAGAAGCCAGAAAATTAGATCAATTTTCACAATATGCCATGGTTTCTGCAACGGAAGCCATGGCTGATTCTGGTTTGGACACTGCAGAGTGTAACAAAGACAGAATCGGAGTTATTTGGGGTTCAGGAATTGGAGGTTTAAAAACTTTCCAAGACGAAGCTCAAAACTTCTTCTCAGGAGATGGCACTCCTAGATTTAACCCTTTCTTCATCCCGAAAATGATTGCTGATATCGCTGCAGGGCATATCTCAATTAAATATGGTTTACGCGGACCAAACTACGTAACAGTTTCGGCTTGTGCTTCTTCTACAAACGCTATCATTGATGCATTCAATTTGATCCGTTTAGGAAAAGCAGACGCTATCGTAACTGGTGGTTCTGAGGCAGCAGTAAACGAAATGGGAATGGGTGGATTCAACGCATTGAAAGCGCTTAGTACACGTAACGACTCTCCTGAAACGGCTTCACGTCCGTTCGACAAAGACAGAGACGGATTTGTATTGGGTGAAGGTTCTGGTGCATTGATTCTTGAAGATTACGATCACGCCATGAAAAGAGGTGCTAAAATCTACGCTGAATTAGTAGGTGGAGGTATGTCTGGAGATGCGTACCACATGACAGCTCCACATCCAGAAGGAATTGGTGCGAGAAACGTGATGTTATCTGCTTTGGAAGATGCACACATGGACGCTACAGAAATCGATTACGTTAACGTACACGGTACTTCTACTCCATTGGGTGATATCGCTGAAACAAAAGCGATTAAAGCAGTATTTGGTGATCACGCATACAATTTGAACATCAGTTCTACAAAATCAATGACAGGTCACCTTTTAGGTGCTGCTGGAGCCATTGAAGCTATTGCGTGTATCTTAGCAGTTAAGAATGACATTGTTCCTCCAACGATCAACCACGTTACGGATGATCCTGAGATTGACAACAAGTTAAATTTCACCTTCAACGAAGCTCAAAAGAGAACTGTGAACGCTGCGCTATCTAACACATTTGGATTTGGTGGTCACAACACATCTGCGATCTTCAAAAAATTCAAAGGATAGGATTGCTACGACGATTTTTTCAATTTCGATCTTCAACCAAAAGTAAACAGGATCTTATACTCATTCGCTTTATTATAGAGCGCTTTGGATATAGGCCTAAAAAACTACGTCTTTTCAAAGAAGCATTAACGCATAAATCCATTGCAAATACTTCTAAGAAATTACGATCAAATGAGCGTCTAGAGTTTTTAGGGGATGCGATTTTTGATGCCATAGTTGCTGATTATCTCTTTGAGAAATTTCCGAAAGAAGACGAAGGTTATCTTACCAAGATTAAGTCAAAGGTGGTAAACCGTAAATCACTTTCTGCCATTGCTGCTGAGATTGGTTTAATCGAACACATTATCTACCAAAAGGGCCGTACCATTAAAGTAAGTACGCTAGAAGGTAATGCTTTGGAAGCCATCTTCGGGGCCATTTATTTAGACGGTGGATATCAAGCTGTTTACAAGACTGTAAAATATCATGTATTTAGGAAATACACAGACCTAAACAACCTTCTCGAAGAAGAAATTGATTTCAAATCTAAGCTCTACATATGGGCGCAAAAGAATAAACTTCCGCTTGACTTCAAAGTGTTGAAGGAAGAAAACTTGGGACATAAATGGAATTACCAAGTTGAGGTTGTGATTCAAAACAAATCTTTTGGAATGGGTTCTGGTAGCTCTAAAAAAGTAGCAGAACAAGCTGCTTCCAAAGAGACCTTATTGTTGATGGGGGAAATCTAATCCCTTCTACATTCTGACCTACTTCTTATTTGTTATTATTGTTACCTTTACTTTACAGTGAATAAATATGGCTAAACATTTACTTACTTTAGAGTCAGACTACGATTACGACCTTATTGGAATCTGCAGTCACCACAGTGATTATAGATTGTGTTGGAGTTTAAACGAGGCTTTAAAACTCGGACTCAAAAAAGCAGATGAAGATTTTAGTGTATCCAATAAAAAAGGACTTACCGTTAGTAGTCACTCCTTCTATGAATACATAGACGAAGTAGAGAACACGGAATACTACTTAATAAAGAACAAAAGCGAAGGCAAATTCCTCATGCCTGAGAAACAACAAATAGACTACTTTCTTGTTATACGAGAAAATGTCAGTGTGGATATTGATGATTTGGTAACACAAATCAAAGCAATATCAACTATATTAACCGCGGTGATTTTTGACCCCGAGGAACTCAAATCAGCCGACAAATTAATTTTTTAAGATGAAAAGAACGAAAATAGTTGCTACTATAGGTCCATCATCAGCTCCTAAAAAGATGCTGAAAAAAATGATAGAAGCAGGACTAAACGTAGCCCGTTTAAATTTTTCTCATGGTTCACACGAAGACCATTTGGAAGTAATAAAAACTGTTCGTGAAATCAACAAAGAACTAGGATCTAATGTCGCTCTATTGGCCGACTTACAAGGTCCAAAGATTAGAGTAAGAGAAGTTGAGAACAATGCTATACAATTAGTTAATGGAAAAGAAATAGAAATCTGTACAGATAAAGATCACGTAGGGACTTCTGAACGTATTGCCATTAACTACGAACAATTACCGAAAGACGTTAAACAGGGTGAACTTATCTTATTGGATGATGGTAAACTTCAAATAGAAGTAATTTCTTCTGATGGTAAAATCATTAAGGCAAAAGTTGTTCATGGTGGAACATTATCTTCTAAAAAAGGAGTGAACCTACCACAAACAAAAATCTCAATGCCTTCATTAACGAAAAAAGACAGAGAAGATTTAGAATTTGCCCTGGCGCACAATGTAGATTGGATTGGACTTTCTTTCGTAAGATCAGCAAGAGACATCATTGAATTAAAACATTTAATTTCTTCACAGCATAACTCAGCAAAAGTGATTGCTAAAATTGAAAAACCAGAGGCTGTAGAAGATTTAGATGAAATCGTTAAGCAAAGTGATGCTTTGATGGTAGCACGTGGAGATTTAGGAGTTGAAATTCCTATGCAAGATGTTCCATTGGTTCAAAAGCTCATCATCCAAAAAGGTTACCAACACGCCAAACCTGTAATTGTTGCTACACAAATGATGGAATCTATGATAGAGAACATCACACCAACACGTGCAGAGGTAAACGACGTTGCCAATGCTGTTTTAGATGGTGCCGATGCAGTAATGCTTTCTGGTGAAACTTCTGTAGGTAAATTTCCACTTGAGGTGATCGAAGCCATGAGCAAAATTGTTACAAAAGTTGAAAGTTTTGAAGGTATCTACCACAAAGAGGAATTGCCAGAGAAGAACCAAGAAAGATTCATTTCTGATAGTATTTGTTTCAACGCAGTTCGTTTAGCGCAACGAGTAGAAGCTGATGCCATCGTAACTATGTCATTTTCGGGTTATACAGCCTACAAAATCGCCTCACAGCGACCAAAGGCTAACATCTTTGTATTTACAAGCAACAAGGCCATTCTAACGCAGTTAAACTTGGTCTGGGGAGTACATGCATTCTACTATGATAAAATGGTAAGTACAGACCACACAATTGCGGATATCAAATACTTATTGAAAAAAGAAAACAGATTACAACAAGGCGAATTAATGATCAACATTACTTCTATTCCTATCGAAGAAAAAGGAAGATCGAATATGTTGAAATTAAGCTATGTTGAATAGTAAATTATCCAATTCAAAAAAAGCCACAGTATTGTGGCTTTTTTTATGACCAACAAATCCAAACCAGCGAAGACCTACTCCAGAAATCAACAATTTTTGAAATCGATAAAGATTAAATCAAGAACTTCTGTTATTTTAGAGAAACCATTTTAACGCTTCTTACTTCTTTCAGAAATAACGAAGAAGGAAGTAACTCAAACTATAAACCAGAATTATGCACTTCTTTTTGGACATTCTGAATATAGAAAGTTCAACGTCTTTCGAAACTGTCAATGAAATATTAGGATATGATCTTTTGAGTTCTGTTGAGAACTACAGTTTAAAAATCATTGATATAGGTGTAATTCTAATCATATTCGCAATCACATTGGTTCTCCTTAAGCTAATTAGAAGAATCATAGAGAAACCGCCGAAGAAAACCTTAGCCCAAGAAGAGTTTAAACGCAGACACTCTATTTACCTTTTGGTCAAGTATTTTGTTTGGGTCATCAGTATCGTTATCATGCTAGACTCTGTTGGAATTAAAGTATCTGTGCTTCTAGCAGGTTCCGCCGCACTATTGGTGGGTGTTGGTATGGGACTTCAAAATATTTTCTCTGACTTTGTATCAGGAGTATTTCTTCTTTTTGAAGGTACCATTAAAGTGAAAGAAATTATAGAAGTTGATGGAATCATTGGTCAGGTAGAAGAAATAAACCTGAGAAACTCAAAACTGATTACACGCGAGAATGTAACGATCATTATTCCAAACTCGAAATTCGTTACCGAAAAAGTAATCAACTGGAGCCACAACCATGGAAGTGTTCGTTTTATGGTCGACATAGGCGTGGCATATGGCTCTGATGTAGAAGAAGTTATTGACATTCTAGAACAATGCATGTCAACAATGAACGAAATTGAAAAGAACCCAAAACCCTTTGTACGTTTTAAAAACTTTGGAGATTCCTCTCTGGATTTTGAGTTGATTTTCTGGACAAGACAAGCATTTACAGTTGATAACCTAAAAAGTAACTTGCGCATAGAAATCTATAAAAGCTTAGCTAAAAACAACATTTCAATACCTTTCCCGCAGAGAGATTTGCATATAATAGAGAAAAAAGAAAACTAAAAAGCATTTCCAACCAATACCTTCAGCGCTTTAATAGTTTTCTTCTACCTAAAAATTAATCTCCTTCGCAATTCTCTCCCCTTTCCCCTATTATTTCTTAAATAAGCTACATCTACAAGGGCTTAAAAAATTCTATTTCAAGGCATGAAAACTTACTTCATGTGAACATTTTTGAAGCTTGTCCTTTTACAATCTTACACGAATATTTACTACGAACTTACGAATAACAATCTACCGCGTTATTGGTCACGCATAGCAGTTGCTCATCAATAACCCCATGATTCATAGTCATTAACGGATTACCTTTGCCGTTAAAAAAAAAGCAAAAGTACTCCGGAAATTCAGACAAGGAGACTGTTACTACTGAGGTTTTGAATTTCATTCGATACCCATTATACATTTTAAACTGTTTATTCTATGAATACGATTAACAAACAAAGAATAGGAGTTGACTTAGCCATTAAATCAGTTTTTATTATTGTGTTGTTATTGCTACAATCTGTGGCATTTTCTCAAACTGTTATTGATAGCGTAGTTGTAACA